>JAZUOE010000098.1:0-10454 GCA_045604505.1 Ruminiclostridium sp.
TTACGTTTTAAATGTATATTTTCTTTATGAAGTAAAAGAAAATATATGTAGATTTGGAGAATTATTTATTCCTCTTGATGAAGTGAATGAAAAATATATCGGCTACCGCTATTCTTTTGATTAATCTTCCTAATACCCAAATGATATGTACCATAAGGACATCTGCCTGATGGTACATATCTTTTTATATACCGTATAAATATTAATTTTTCCATTGAAAAACAAGCGGCAATATGCTATAATAATTAAAATTTGCATTATAGACTATTACGTCTGACAAGGAGATTATCATGAGCATAAAAAAGCTGATTTGCGACAACTGGGAGTTTGCTAAAACTCAGATTGATACGGAATATTCTGAAAAGCTGGAATGGAAAAGTGTTGACTTGCCTCACGATTGGCTTATTTACAACACAAAAAACCTGTATGAAACCTCAACAGGCTGGTACAGAAGAAAACTGAATTACACCCCTGACAATTCTATAATTTCCCTTAGATTTGAGGGTGTGTATATGGATTGCAAGGTATATGTAAACAGCAAACTTGCAGGAGAGTGGAAATATGGTTACTCCACCTTTGAATTTGAAATAACTGAGCTGCTGAAAGAGGGCGAAAATCTTATCACCGTAAGAGTTGACCACCGTGAGCCTAACTCCCGCTGGTATTCCGGTGCAGGTATTTTCCGTCCCGTTTATCTTAAAAAATATTCACAGTGCAGAATTGTTCCTGACGGAGTATACATAAGCGCAGATATTGACGGAAATGTGACAATAACTACAGAGGTTGAGCGCCCTGAAGGAGTAGCGGTTTCACAGCTTATGCTCCGTCATACTGTAATTTTAAACGGCGAAGAGATTGCCGCTCTTGAAAAGGATTGCTGCGCCTGTGATAAAAGCTGTATTGATGAATATATACGTAGCGACAGCAGACTCTACAGTGTTAATAACGATAACCTTTGTATTTTCTCACCAAAGCTGTGGGATATTGAAAATCCCGTGCTTTATACATTAAAAACAGAGCTTATCCAAAACGGTAAAATCGTAGACTGTGAAGAAAATACATTTGGTTTAAGAAAGGCTGAATTTACCGCAGACAAGGGCTTTTTCCTGAACAACAAATGGATTAAAATTCACGGCTGCTGTGAGCATCACGACTTAGGCTCTTTAGGTGCAGCAGTGAATAAAACCGCTACCCGACGTAAGCTTGAAACCCTTCGTGTTATGGGTGTAAACGCAATACGTACAAGTCACAATATGCCCTCTGTTGAGCTTATGGAACTTGCTGACGAAATGGGATTTCTTATTTTATCAGAGGCATTTGATATGTGGGAAGAACCTAAAACAACTTACGACTATGCCCGATTTTTCAAGGAATGGGTAGATAAAGACGTTGCGTCATGGGTGCGCCGTGACAGAAACCACCCCTCACTTATCGGCTGGAGCATTGGTAATGAAATTCACGACACCTGTGCAGGAGAAAGAGGTCAGGAAGTTGCCTCTTTACTTCTTAACAGAGTCCGCCGCCATGACCCAAGATGCAATGGCTACGTCACTATAGGTTCAAACTATATGCAGACAGAAAACGCTCAGAAATGTGCTGATATTGTTAAGTTGGCAGGATACAATTACGCAGAGCGTCTTTATAACGAACACCATGAGGCTCACCCCGATTGGCTTATCTACGGCAGCGAAACTGCCTCTGTTATACAGAGCAGAGGCATATACCACTTCCCTCTTTCGCAGTATGTATTGGCCGATGATGATGAGCAGTGTTCTTCTTTAGGAAACTGTGCTACAGGCTGGGGTGCTAAAAACACAGAGTATTGTATAATTGCTGACCGTGACGCTGATTTCTGTGCAGGACAGTTTATTTGGACAGGCTTTGACTATATCGGTGAGCCAACCCCCTACTCCACTAAAAACAGCTACTTTGGACAATACGACACAGCAGGTTTTCCAAAGGACAGCGCCTACGTTTTCCGTGCTGAATGGACCGACTATAAAAAATCTCCATTTGTTCACATTTTCCCTTATTGGGACTTCACAGAGGGAGAGGATATTGACGTCCGTGTTACATCAAATGCACCTTGTGTAAAGCTGTTCTTTAACGGCAAGGAAATCGGAACAAAAAATATTGACCATAAGCACGGAAAAGAATTGACCCTTGACACAATCCTTAAATATGAAAATGGTGAGTTAGTTGCAGTCGCTTACGATGAAAACGGAAAGGAAATTGCCCGTGATACAAAGCGTTCTTTCGGCGACACCGCAGAATTACGTCTTACACCTGACAAGACAGAGCTTAAGGCTGACGGCTGTGACCTTATCTTTGTGGATATTTCCGCTTATGATGAAAATGGCGAATTTGTAGCGAATGCCAACAACCGCGTTTTCGTCAATGTCAGCGGCAATGGCAGACTTATCGGTCTTGACAATGGTGATTCAACAGATTATGAACAGTATAAGGGAACTTCCCGCAGATTGTTTTCAGGTAAGCTCCTTGCTGTGATTGCCGCTAAAACAACTCCCGGCGACATTACACTTAAGGTTTCTTCTCCCGAACTTCCCGAATCAGTTATCACCTTAACTGCTGTTGCGTCAGAAATCACAGAAGGCATTTCCGCATCGGCAGAAAATACAGAATGTGAATTTGATTGTACAGTGGGAGTTAATGATATACCCGTAAGAAAGATTGCACTTATAGGCGAAAGAAAAACCTTCACTCCCGAATACAAGGAGCTGACCTTCCGCACTGATATATTCCCTGCTAACTCCACATATTCAGATGAGATTGAATACCGCATTACAACCGTACTTGGCATTGCCTCAAACCTTGCAGAAATCACATCTGTAAAGGACGGAACTGTTACCGTGCGCTGCAATGGTGACGGAGAATTTTATCTGAGAGCGTTATGCAAAAACGGCACTGACAAGTACCACATTCTTTCCGCTGTAAAGCTTAACGGTGAGGGACTTGGTGCCGCATTCATCAGTCCTTATCAGTTAGTTAAGGGCGGACTCCACACTGTCGCAAGTGAAAATATAGGAAACGGCATTCAGCATGGTGCTAAATTCTCCTACGAAACAAGCTGGTTTGGTTTTGAAAATGTAGATTTCGGTGAAGTCGGCAGTGATGTTGTTACATTCCCTATATTTGCAAATTGTACAAACGCCGTTGGCATTCGTGTGTATGACGGCATTCCCGGAAACGGCGGTGAGCTTATCGGCGACTTCACCTATCAGAAAAAGTCAATATGGCTGACTTATATCCCTGAAACCTATAAGCTGACAAAAAAGCTCAGGGGTCTGCATACTATATGCTTTGAATCTCGGGACGGCTTTGATATTGAGGGCTTTGTTTTTGAAAAACAAGCAAAGGAATATTCACAGCTTATGGCAGTTGACTGCGAAAAGATTTACGGTGATAAGTTCACTATAAATACTGATGATGTAACAGGTATCGGAAATAACGTTGTGCTTGACTTTGGCGAATTTGATTTCACTGACAGCTCCCCTTCCGCTGTTGCTGTTACAGGTAAATCCAAACTGCCTGTAAATACCATAAATATTCTTACTGCCGGAGATACAGAAGGCAGAATAATCGTTGAATTTGAACAGGCGGACGAATATACTGAACGCATTTTCCCCATTGAAAAGCTGAATGGAAAATGCAAGGTTTCATTCACTTTCCTTCCCGGCTGTGACTTTGACTTTAAATTATTCAGATTTATCCTTTAATCGCATATAAAATTGACATACAGCCTTTAGTTTGCTACAATGTAATAAAATGTTTAAAGAAAGGTATATTTTATAGCAAAGAAAGTCAGAGCGGCAGACAGGCGCAAAAAAACGCGTCTGCAAAGGCTAGTGGGCTTAAATCTGCATTTGCAGTAGATGATAAAATTATTATGACTTCTTTTGGAAAAGGGAACTCTGCAGTGCTGGAATACAATCCAAAGTTTACTGCAGGTTTGCAAGGAACTTGAAATTGATAAAAACGATGAAGTTTTCGCAAAGGAATACGCAATGTTTGAAAACAGCGGTTCTATTTGCAATGAACTTAAAAACATCTGCAGTATTGCCCGTATGCAGACAGTGAATAAAAACTTAAAAACTAACATCGTTATGTATAAGGACGCTCTTAAGGTGCTTGGAATACCTGACGATTATGCCTGTGTAATTCTGCACAGGTCTAAAACTTCTTTCGATTCCATAGTATTTACATTTATTACTACTACATCTGCACCTTTTGTGTAGGTCTGAAACCACACATTCTTCGAATACATCGAGAGAATTTCACTCCCATTCGATTTCGTACAGGGGTGAAAAGCAATGATTAATCAGACAAAGTAAAAGCTCACCTGCTTTTTTGCGGGTGAGCTTTGATTTTTATAGAGATTTATTGAAATTTTCCTTTATTTATGGGATTTTACAGCAGCAAAGTATTGCAAAATTCCACAAAATAGTGTATAATAAATAGTCAAGCGAATTACAAATATACTATTATATACAATTTTTTGAAAGGACGTATAAATTATGAGGGCAACCGACATTAAAAATGAACATACCTCTTCATATATAGAAGAACACGAAAGCACTGCCAACAAATATGTTATGCGCTGCTTTGGTACAGCAATGCTGATTTACACCATAACATACATAATGAATCTGCTTGATATATTTATTATTGATAAGCAGGTTATGACTTCAGGTTATTTCCCGTCATTAACTATATTTCTTATAACATTTGCGATTACAAAAATAATTCCCCTCAGTAATCCGAAGATAAAATTTATCATATTCTTTATTTTCGTTTCCACCTTTACCATAATCGGCGCCACTATTACATACCATGCCGTGCTTATATCCTTCCTGCCGTTTTTGTGCGCAACGTTGTATTCTTCAAAACGCTTTATGCGTTATGTGTACGTGCTGACTGTAGCAAGTACCTTTATAACCGTTTACGGCGGATATTATTTTGGTCTGTGTGACGCAAACATGGCTCTGCTTACCACCAAGAAAATTCAGGATTACGTTTCCGACGGACAGTTTATACTCACACAGGTAAACGAAAACCCTGTTGTATCTCTTTTCCTGTTCTTTGTTCTCCCCCGCTGTCTTATATTCATTGCTTTCTCATCTGTATGCAACAGTATTTATACAATCCTTAACGACAGCGTTGAAAAGGCAAGACTGACCTCTGAACTTGAAAAGGCAAAAACTGAGGCAGAAAACGCAAATCTTGCAAAAACTAAGTTTATTGCAAGAATTTCCCATGAAATAAGAACCCCTATAAATGCAGTTATCGGTATCAATGAAATGATTATGCGTGAAAGCGATAATCCTGATATCACTCAGTATTCCTACGACATTAAGGATTCGTCAATGATGCTGCTGAGCATTGTAAATGACATTCTTGACTCCTCAAAAATTGAATCAGGAAAAATGGAAATAGTTCCTGTAAACTATTCAATGAAAAACCTTCTTCACGACATTTACAACATGACAAACATAAAGGCGAAAGATAAAAATCTTGAGCTTGTGTTTGATGTTGACCCCACAATTCCCTGTGAATATTTCGGTGATGATAAGCGCATAAGACAGGTACTTCTTAACATTTTGTCCAATGCCGTGAAATACACCGAAAAAGGCACTGTAACATTAAAATTAAGCTGCAAAAGAGATGACGAAAAGGCTGTTTTAAGCTTTAGTGTGAAAGATACCGGAATAGGCATAAAGGAAGAAGACATAGACAAGATTTATGACGAATTCCAAAGAATAGATATATCCAGAAACAGAAATGTAGAGGGTACAGGTCTTGGAATGACTATTGTGCAAATGCTGCTTAAATTAATGGGTAGTGAGCTGCGTATTGAAAGCGAATATGAAAAAGGCAGTGTTTTCTCCTTTGATTTAGAGCAGAAAATTGTAAAATCTGAACCTATTGGTGATTTCCGCAGCAAACACGAAATTCACCAGCTTGATAAAGATAAGAATACCGACTTTATTATGCCTGATGCTAAAGTTTTGGTTGTTGATGATAATCTTATGAATATCAAGGTATTCAAAGGCTTACTCAAAAAGACGCAAATGCAGGTTTTTGAGGCAACCAGCGGTTTTAAATGTATTGATATGGTTAAGGAGCATTCCTTTGATATTATTTTCCTTGACCACATGATGCCTGAAATGGACGGCATCGAAACACTTCACAGACTCCGTGAGGAAAAGCTTTGCGATAATGTCCCTGTCGTTATGCTGACTGCAAACGCTATTTCAGGTGATAAGGAAATGTATATCAGTGAGGGCTTTGATGATTTTCTGTCCAAACCTATTATCCCTAAATTATTGGACGAGATAATCCTCAAATTTGTTAAGCCGTCTCCAAGCGAGGTACAAGTGCCTCAGCCTGAAATTATCTCTGCTGCCCCAAAAACCAGTGATGATATAATTGACGAGATAGAGGCTAGACTCCCCGAGATTGACACTGAGAGAGGTCTTACCACCTGCATTGGCGACGAAGATTTTTATATTGAATTATTTACAGACTTCGTTGAGCTGACAATAAAAGAAGAGCTTGTAAAGTTTGCGGCTGAAAACGACCACCATAACTACTGCATACGTATTCACAGCTTTAAAAACTCCGCTTACTCCGTTGGCGCAACTGCATTAGGCGACCTTTCCTTTGAAATGGAAAAGCTTAGCCGTGAAAGTCTGCCTGATGAGATAAAAGAAAAACAACAAGCACTCTTTGAACAATACGACAAAATATGTAAGGAATTTTTAAAAATAACACAAAACGGGAAGAGATAAATCATGATTGCTTATTATTTAATAATGGCGGGAATTACCCTCATTAATCTTTTTATTCTTATTTTTGTATTTGAAAACAAAAAGGTAAACTATTTCTTTATGTTGCTGCTGTTAACTATGGCAATTTCAAACGGCGGCTATCTTGCACTTGGACTTGCTGATTCAGTAGAAACTGCCGTACTTGCAAATAAGGTAGCATATTTAGGTGGCTGCTTTGCGTCACCTATTATGACTTTACTTATTTGTTCGATTTGCAATTACAATGTCAACAAATGGGCTAGACTAGCCATTTATGGATATTGCTTTATTGTTTACAGCATGATACTCACTGTTGATTATAACCAGCTTTATTATACCGAGTATCATATCGAGCAGTTTGGAGATTCAACAATTCTTGTGAACGAATACGGACCGGGACATGGCTTATTCTATCTTGTTTTATACGGCGCAATAATTATTCAGTTCATACTTCTGATACATTGCATGATTAAAAAGCGTTCTGTTTCCCGTAAAAATCTCCGCGCCCTTATAATTCTTAATATAGTTACAGTAATGTTTTTCTTTGTAGGAAGAATTATAAGCCCTGATTTTGAAGCAGCGCCCTTATTGTACGCCTTTGACAGTATAGTGCTGCTGTCTATCCACAGACGAATAAGAATATACAATATTGAGGAAAATGTAGCCGCTACTATTGAAAAAAATCAGAATAATGGATATATTCTGCTTGACAATCATTTGAATTATCTCGGCTGCAATAAAGCGGCAGAAAAAATCTTCCCTCAGCTTTTGGGATGCTTTGTGGATTCCAAGATTAAGGGATTGCCACAATTTGATAAAATAATCGAAAGGCTGCCTGAAAATAATAAAATAGCTATAACTCACCTTGAGCAAGATGATAAGCATTACGTTTGCAATATAGCCAGAATAATTCATGGTGAAAAGGCGCACGGCTATATCATTGAGCTTGTAGATGATACTCCGAAATGGAAATATATGCAGTTATTGTCAGGATACAATGATGAGCTGCAGCAAAAAGTAAGTGAGCAGACAACCGAGCTTGATGTACGTCAAGAGGAAATTAACGAGTTATTTATTCAGACCGTTACAGCACTCAGTGAAGCCGTTGATGCTAAAGACCGTTACACCAGCGGTCATTCCGAGCGTGTTGCTGAATACTCACGTATGATTGCCGCTAGAATGGGCAAAAGCACAGAGGAGCAGGAAGAAATTTACCGTGCGGGACTGCTCCACGACGTAGGAAAAATACGTATTCCTGTTGAAATCATAAATAAAGCAGGAAAGCTTACAGATGAAGAATACAATATTATAAAAATACACCCCGTAACCGGCTATCACATTTTACGTGGCATTTCGGGCAATGGTCAGATTGCCATAGCTGCCAAGTATCATCACGAAAGATATGACGGAAAAGGTTACCCTAATGGTCTTGTAGGTGATAAAATACCTGAAATTGCAAGAATAATGAGCGTTGCGGATTCATACGATGCAATGACCAGTAACCGTAGCTACCGTAAGGCATTACCGCAGGACGTGGTAAGAGGAGAAATTGAAAAAGGAAAAGGCGCACAGTTTGACCCTGAAATTGCTGACATTATGCTGCAAATGATAGACGAAGATGTAAATTATGAAATGCAGCAGGCCGATTCTCTTCATAGAAAAATACTTACAGTTGATGATGAGGCAATGAATAACAAGGTTATTGCACACATTATGAAAGACGAGCCTATGTATGAATTTGTAGCCGCAAACAGCGGTGCTGAGGCTTTGGAAATTCTTAAAACTCAGTGCTTTGACCTTATTATGTTGGACGTTAAGATGCCGGAAATGGACGGTTTTGAAACGCTAAGACAAATCAGAGAAATAACAGATACTCCTGTTGTACTTATGACGGGTGACAAAAATCTTGAGGCGTTAACCGAATTTTCCGCATTAGGTTGTGATGACTATATCACAAAGCCCTTTTTACCTCTGCTTATTAAAGAGGTTATCCACAACATGACTAAAAAGCGTCTGTCAGACGGAATGGACGACGCGTTTTAAAATCATTTCAGAGGAAATTAATGATGAAAAAAAACAAAATCAAATTAAGCGCAGGTTACCGCACCTCTCTAATACTGCTTATAATTGTATTAGGAGTTATCCTGCTGCTTAATACTATGCTTATTAAACGCACAGAAACAGAGCGCATAGAGGCTGAAGGTCAGATGCGTCTTACAAGCATAACAGGCAGAGTCGGAAATAGCCTTTATAAATCTGAATGCTTATTGGACAGCGTAGCAATGCAGATTGAACAGATTATTTCTAAGGGAGAGAACACTCCTGAACTTTTAAAAGAATATTTTTCACCTGAAACAACAGATGATATTAGCACTCAGTCCGGTGGTAGCTGTTTTTCGGCATACGCAGCGTACAATGATGTACTCTACATAAATATGTTTATACCTGATGACAGTTTCATTCTTGATGAGCGTTCATGGTACGTGGGAGCAAAAAAACGCATGGGTGCAATCTACGTTACAGAACCCTACATTGACGCTAGTACAGGGAAAATGTGCTACAGTATGTCAAAGCTCCTATCTGACGGTAAAACTGTAGTAGGTCTTGATTTTAATTTAGGCGAGATTCAAAATTACATTGAGGAAATGAATTCGGGAGCCACCGTTTCAAGCCTTATTGTGAACGAAAACGGAACAATTATCGGTCATTCCGACGCTGAATGTGTAGGGAAAAATTATAAAGAGCTTGAATTTTACAAGGAACTTGTAAATAAAGCGTTTATGCTTTATGGCGATTCTTTTGAGCATAGCTTTAACGGAGATACCTATAACATTTTCTCTGATAAAACAAATTACGGCTGGTACCTTATTGTCTGTGTAGACAATGAGGAAACAGGCTATGGTTTCAGCGGCAATTCCCTGTTTATTATAGCCTTTATGCTTGTATTCTCCATTACAGTTATTGTTTTCTTTATCCGCACCTGCAAGAGTAAACTTGCTGCTGAAAACGCACTGTCAATAAAAGAAAAGTTTCTTGAAAATATGAGCTATGAGTTGAAACGTCCCCTTTCAAGGATTATGAGCCGTGCGGATATGCTTGAAAATACAAGCAACGAACTTACAGGAGCAGAAATATCCGACTCTGCAAAAGAACTTAATCAAATGCTGGACAATATTATTTCCATGTCTGCAATTGATAACGTTAATAAGGAACATAGCGACAAAAAGAAAAAGAAATCATTTACGGTCAATCATAAAAGACAGATTGCCCTTGTAACTGCTGTACTATTCCTGACAAGTGCTTTTGCAATTGTTCTTAACACAAACACTCAGGTTGAGTGGGGTAACACAAAAATGCAAAAAGAAATGGACCTGTATATTCATCAGGTTCAGCAATGGGTTACCGGCAACAGAGCAGTGCTTGATGTTATCTCCGACAGTATTGCTGCACAGCCTGATTTTGCTGCTGATTATGATAATGCCATAACATATCTCAATAATGTTGTTTCAAAATATGATGATATTTCAGTAGCATATCTCTGTAACCCCGAATGGGAGCATACAGTCCTTATGAATAATGGCTGGGAGCCTGATGAAAATTGGCACGTTGAGGAAAGACAATGGTATA
>JAZUOE010000099.1:0-2463 GCA_045604505.1 Ruminiclostridium sp.
CCCAAAGCTGAGCCTTATGCTCTACGTTTTTAACCGCAACCTCTACCCCTTTGCTTTCAGCAAGAGATACGGTTGTACGAACAAGTGCCTCATCAAAGCTATCGCCTGAATTTGTTATAAACGAAGTGCCAACTTTAATAATGTCTATATAAGAGTATTTAAGTGTATTAAGGGGCAAATACTCATTTCCAAAACTATCAACACAAATTGATACACCAAGTTTTTTTAGTTTTCCAAGCGTTGAGGCTGTTTCATTATATGCAAGTACATGAGCGCCTTCAGGCACTTCTACAATTAATGCCTCAGGTGATAATCCATACTCTGAAAGTGCATTCTGAACCACACTTGAAATTCCACCGCTCTGCATTTCGTGTATAGTCAAGTTTACACTTACTCTTATGTCAGGACTTACCTTTTTGCGCATCTCACTGCAAAATTTACAAGCCTCAGGAATAACCCAAAAATCAATTGCTGAATCAAGTCCTACTTTTTCCATCAATCTCATAAAAACTCGCGGTGATACATAACCTGTCTTTTCGCTTTTCCATCTGAGGAGTGCCTCATAATGGTGTATTTTTTCATCACAGAACACAGGCTGATACGTCAGCTCAAAATTGCGCATATCATCAGCTATACAACGGCGCAGCTCCTGTTCAAGATTATAAACCGCTCCCGATGCAGTGTGAAACTCATGATTGAAAAAAGCAACGGAATTTCTGCCGTATTCATTTGCACGATATAGCGACAATGTTGCCGCTCTGTATAAATCTTCGCACTCTACAACAGAAGAATTATAAACCGCTACACCTATTGCCGCCTCAGCGTACTGTTCAACATCATCAATAATAAATGGTTCAGCAAAGCGTTTTAATATATTCTGAGCAGTCATCTGAGCATTATCCGGTGAAATATCCTTTAAAACAAGCATCATAATACTACCGGAGTAACGATATACAAATTCACCACCGATAGAATCATCACTTAAAAACTCAACGATTAATCTTAATAATCTATCAGTATACCCCTGACCGAAAACTTCATTAAGAGAACGTGTGTTTACAATCTGCACAGCCATAACAATGCCGTTTTCACGATGAAGGAGCGCTTTATTTACATCAATATCCAGCTTTGCTCTGTTTTTCACACCAAGCATACTGTCATAAAACGCCATATTATAAAGCTGCTTATTTTTTTCTTCAATTTTTATATCCATTTCACAGCGCTGCATAATATTAGAAACGGATTGCGAAACACTTCGTACTATTTTTCTGTCATTGTAATTCCATTTTCTGTTTTTTTCGTATGATTCATAAACAACAAAAGCAGTTTCATTTTCATTTCCATAAATTTCAGATACTGCAAATGCACCTAAACCAAAAACAGAAATCTGCTCTTCTGACCCACGAGAAAAATAATTTTCAGTGCCGCCCAAAGCCTCTCTTATTTCTGCACAATTGTTACGAATATACGTATCCGATTCATAACAAACATCATTATCACGTTGCCACGCAGCAACAAGAGTAACCTCATCACTTAACAATTCAGGACAATAAACACTAATCCTGTCTAATTTAAGATAATTACCTGCTGTTTCAATTACTTTTTTTAAAGCAGTTTCAGCCTTCGGCTCTTCCATAATAACAGAGTGAATACTATTAATTAGCATTTGCTGTTCAACGTTTGCACCAAGCTGACGATTGATTGCCTTTGAATTCTGCATTTCATTATAAAGCATGACAAAAGAGTGCGCCAAACGAGATACACCATCACAAAGCGTCAGAAGAAAAGCATTCATCTTTTCTACATTTTCTTCATCATTACAGCCAACATACCAATATCCGCCTTCTTTATGATTAAAACGGATAGTCGCTTTTTTTACATATTTATAGTTTTCCGGCACAAACTGTTCATAAAGAGATGTAACATTTGTGATTATATTACCCATTTCATCACAAATAGCTGAATCTACATTAATTTCCGCAAAAGGTAACTGTATCTTTTCAAGATAATCCTTCCCGCAAATTTCCTCAAGAGTTGCTCCATTCTGATTAAGTTCGGAAATTTTACGGCTCTGACGATTTTCAAACTCGTTTATAACACTATCATTAGGTACGCTATCAAGATATTCATACACGTCCATAATTACGCCATCAAAAAGTGTGGCTACTGATGATTTTTCACAGCACAAATACGCCCAATGAAGTTCTCCGCCGAACTCCACGCGAAAGTGAGTATACATACGCACTTTTCCGCTCATTGTGAAATCGTTGAAGGTATTCATTAAGGTTGGAAAATCATCTATGTAAACAAATTCCGAAAAAGGAAAAACACGATTAAATTCCTTTTTTTCATCATATTCCCCTTTAACCGTTAACACAAAACTTCCGTTTGTATCAATCTGAACAGGAATACAATTATATTTTTTCAATAATTCCGAAAGACTATTCATTACACAAGCCCCTT
>JAZUOE010000100.1:0-1810 GCA_045604505.1 Ruminiclostridium sp.
GCTTTGATATGTGCAATCTTTTGCCCTTTAACGAAAAATACGGTCATAATGCAGGTGACGTTGCTATAGCTGAATGTCTTAAGCGTATCGACAACGAAAAAACTGATGATATGCTTATGTTCCGTATAGGTGGCGACGAATTTGTATTGCTGACAAACAAAACCGACATCAAGGAGGCAGAGGAAATTCGTGACCGTGTGTTCAGTCACAATGAAGAAACTGTAGCCTTTAACGGCGAAAATCTCCCTGTTTCCCTTCACGGTGGATTGTTAAAGCTGGAAACAGCAAGAGGTCTTCGTTACAGTAAGCTTTTCAGCGATTTAGTTGAGGCAGGACGAATGGGTTGATTATTTTATAAAAGCGAAAGCCCCGTCACAATGTGACGGGGCTTTGTTTATTTATCATCAGTCATGTTACATACACCAAAATTAAGTGCAAGTAAGCTATCACCAAGATGAACATTCTCCACAATAATATCGTTATAATCAAGGTTTATATCATAGTGGGAGAAATTCCAAAATGCCTTTACGCCTAAACCTATAAGCTGTTCACAAATTAATGGTGCCGAAGACTTAGGAATACAGAGAACTGCTATTTTAGGCTGGTTCTGACGGCAAAACTCTGAAAGATGCTCAATACCTAATATTTTATTACCGGCTAAAGTTTGTCCGATTATTCTTTCGTCTGAATCGAACACACCGCAAAGCTTACAGCCGTATTTTTCAAAATTAATATGTACCGCCAATGCGTGTCCCAGATTTCCCGCACCAATAAGAACAGCCTTATTCTGCTTATCAACACCAAGAATTGTTCCTATCTCGTTTCGTAATTCCGAAACATTATATCCATACCCCTGCTGACCAAATCCGCCAAAGCAGTTTAAATCCTGACGAATTTGAGATGCAGTAAGACGCATTCTCTCTGCAAGTTCACGGGAAGAAATCTTATTTGTTCCTTCCTTCAAAAGCTCACCAAGAAAACGATAATAACGCGGCAGTCGTCGTATTACAGAATTTGAAATTTTACCGATTTTTGCCATTTTACCAACCCCTGTTTATTAAAGCATTGCCTTAAGACGCTCGTTAATTTCAAGCAAGAACTGTTCAGTATTAACCTTTTTCTTGTTTTCAAGAGAAGAAAGAACATAAAGGTCACCTGTCATAACGCCGTCTTCAATTGTTTTAACTGTAGCCTTTTCAAGCTTTTCTGCAAACTCAGAAAGTTCCTTATTGCCGTCAAGTTCGCCTCTCTTTTTAAGCGCACCTGTCCATGCAAAAATAGTTGCAACAGAGTTTGTAGATGTTTCTTCACCCTTAAGGTGCTTATAGTAATGTCTTGTAACAGTACCGTGTGCTGCCTCATATTCGTAAATTCCGGCAGGAGAAACAAGCACACTTGTCATCATACCAAGTCTGCCGAATGCTGTAGCAACCATGTCGGACATAACGTCACCGTCATAGTTCTTGCAAGCCCAGATGTAACCGCCTTCAGAACGTACAACTCTTGCAACAGCATCATCGATAAGTGTGTAGAAATATTCAATACCTGCTGCTTCAAACTTTTCTTTGTATTCATTTTCATAGATTTCAGCGAAAATATCCTTGAATCTATGGTCATACTTTTTGCTGATAGTATCTTTTGAAGAGAACCATACGTCCTGTTTAATGTCAAGAGCATAGTTGAAGCAAGCTCTTGCAAAAGAACCGATACTGCTGTCAAGGTTATGAAGACCCTGAATAATGCCATCACCCTTAAACTGATGGATAAGACTTGTTTCAGTTGTTCCGTCAGCTTTTGTAACTAAAAGTTC
>JAZUOE010000101.1:0-1736 GCA_045604505.1 Ruminiclostridium sp.
AAAGCAACTCTTTTCGAGCTGCTTTTTTCCCCAATTCATTCTAATCTGATTTTATCTCATTATATAGAGTGTTATGAAACATTGTTCTTTTTGTTCCTTATGTGCTTAGTATATCATAGAATTGGGGAAAGTCAATTTTATTGTGAAGTTTTGCAAAAAAATGTGAAGTTTTGTCAGGAAATGTTATTTGTGGGAATTAATGCCATATCTGTTGTAACAGAATTTGCAGTTTCAGAGGTAATTGTACCACTCAACTTCTGAACTGCATTTTTAATATTTTCATCAGAGGCGGGAATTGACACAGCAGGGTAGATGCAACGAATGAAGGTTTCATCACCCTCACTTTTTACTTCAATGCTAAAGCTTTTGGAATTGCTCTTAGCACAGGCGCCTAACCCCTTTGCAGTCATAAGGGAAACCAGATTGCAGAAATTTACGTTTGCCATTTTCGGCATATTCTGAGGTTCAATTACGTTAATATTAATTCCAAGAAATGCGGCACCGCCCATTTTTTGTTTTATTACCGTGCTGACAGGTCCGCCGCTTAAGTTGACAGGGGCGGTAGGAATATCGGCAGCAGCAGGAGAAAGTGCGTTCGTGGGCTGACCACCGCCTAAAATTTTACCGTAATCATCTCCGAAGTGTTTTCTTAAATTGTCAGTGTCGGTGCGGCTTGTCGTTCTATCTCCTGCTTTTCGCATGAGCATGAATACTATCACAAAAACAGCCACAATTAAAAAAATAATAGCAACTGCGCCCATTTTAACCTCCTAAGAATGATTTTTCAGCCAATTGTTATAAGCGTCATCAAAATCAGTTTTGTACGTGCGGCTCACACTAAGCTCTTCACCACCTGTTACAGTGAGTGAGGTATGGGTGTATTCAAGATTTGTGATATGACCCATATTTATAATAGTGCGGTTATGTATACGGACGAAAATATCTTCAGGGAGCATTTCTTCAGCCTCTTGTATTTTCGCACGTGCAATAATTGTTTCACCGTTTGACAGGTGATAAATAAGATTATTTTTTTCACTGTTTACATAAACCAGCTCGTCAGGTTTAATGTAAATTTTATCATTGTAGGGCAGCTCAACACAGATTTTTCTGCTTGATTTCAAAGCGGAGAGAAGATTTTCTGTTGTATGAGAAAGCCTTGTTTTCATTACATCAGCGGGGGTTTTAGGAATGAAAGCAAAGGGCTGAAAATCAAAGCTATCATAAACCAGCTCTTCTTCTGTAGTGATAAAAATAATTTTTGTATCAGGAGAAAGTTGTCTTATCTGCTTTGCTGCCTCAAAACCGTCAGTGTCAGGCATACGTATATCAAGCATAACAGCGTCGTAGTTTTTCTTAGAAAAATCCTTTATAAGCTGTTCAGCCTTAAGATATGATGAAACAACCACAGGTTCGCCTCTTTTTTCAAACTCGCTGCGAACAAGAGTTGATACCAGTTTCAGCATGGTTATTTCATCATCGCAAACCGCAAGTCGCATATTTTTTCCTTTCTGTAATCAGCAGAAATGCTCAACAGTACCGCCGAGCAGTTCAATCAGCTTGTAGGCTGCCTTATAAACGTCGCCGCAGCCAAGTGTAATAACAAGGTCCCCTTCTTCTGCGTTTTCAGCAACGTATTTTGCAGCGTCATCGCAGGTTTCAACACATACAGCGCCGTCAATTTTATCTCCTAAATCCTTAGAATAAATGTTGTAGGTGTTTTTTTCGCGGCTGCCCAT
>JAZUOE010000102.1:0-6320 GCA_045604505.1 Ruminiclostridium sp.
CTTTACAGACAGAATTACTGTGGCTGTATTTTCAGTAAGCAGATTGAAGAATAATACAAAGGCTCAGCTAAAGCTGGGTCTTTTTTATGCCAACCACTCCATACATTTAGTAAACCACTCTGTACATCGCTGTTTACAAGGATTGACAGAGGGATTTCAGGGCTATATAATGTAGAAAAGGAGTGATGAAAATGGATAAACTTAAATACCCTGTACTTATGGTTCACGGCATGGGTTTCAGAGATACAAAGCTCATAAACTACTGGGGGAGAATCCCTGCGGAGCTTGAAAAATTAGGCTGTAAAATCTATTACGGTTATCAGGACAGCAACGCATCAATTGAAACCAACGCTCAGCATATAAAAAGACGTATAGAAGAAATTCTGTCTGAAACCGGTGCAGAAAAAGTGAATATTATTGCTCATTCAAAGGGCGGTCTTGATACAAGATACGCTATTTCAACACTGGGTATGAGTGAGCAGGTAGCCTCACTTACTACAATGAGTACCCCTCATCACGGCTCAAAAACAATGGACTTAATCTTTAAACTACCCCGTCCGCTTATCCGCCTTGCGGGGTTTCTGACCGACTGCTGGTTCCGTATTTTAGGCGACAAAAACCCTTCTTCATACAACGCTTTCTGTTGCTTTACAACACAGTATGCTGCAGAATTTAATATAAACAACCCCGATTGCAAAAATGTGTACTATCAGAGCTATGCTTTTGCAATGAAAAATCCTTTCAGCGACATTTTTATGGCATTCCCAAGCTTTGTTGTAGGACTTATAGAGGGTGAAAATGACGGTCTGCTGACGCCAAAATCGGCTGAATGGACTAATTTCAGAGGTGTTCTTCGCGGCAGCGGAAGACGTGGAATTTCCCACTGTGATGAAGTAGATATGCGCCGGTACAGGCTTTCTACCAAAAAAGACGACGGTGTTGCTGATATTATAGAAGTGTATAAGGAAATAATATACGGTCTGCAAAAGCGCAGTTTATAGCAAAATCCCATTGCATAAGCAATGGGATTTCTTTTTATTCAACGTCCATAGGAACTGTGCCGTCCTCAATCATGTCAATAATATGCGGTACTATTTCAGGGTCAAACTGAGTACCCTTATGCTTATTAAACTCACTGAGGATAATTTCCGTTGACAGTGCCTTTCGGTAACAGCGGTCACTGGACATTGCGTCGTATGTATCTGCAACTGCAATAATACGTGCAACCTTAGGGATATTTTCACCGCCAAGTCCTCTGCTGTAGCCCTTACCGTCAAAACGCTCATGGTGATACTGTGCGCCTTCGGTAATTTCATCAAGGGCCGTGAAATCCTTGAGAATTTCGCCGCCAATATCAACGTGCTTTTGTATTACTTTCATTTCCTCATCGGTGAGCTTACCGGGTTTATTGAGGATATGGTCAGGAATACCGATTTTTCCAATATCGTGGAGCAATGCAATATAGTAAATATTCTCCTGCTCTTCGTCAGACATACCAAGTCTTTTGGCAAGTTCACGGGAATATTTCGCAACACGTAAGGAGTGTCCGTTTGTGTAAGGGTCCTTTGCGTCAATTGTCTTAGCAAAGGTGCGTAAAGCTTGTTCGATAATGCTCCTGTATTCTTGCTGTCTGCGGCGCATATTGTTGATTTTAACTCTTGTTGCAAGGAATACAACAGCACAGCTAACAAGTATAAGCAACACAGCAATTATAGTCCAAAACAATGGCCTTTCATTAACACGCTTGGGCTTTTCTAACGGAACATTATATGTAACTCTCTCGTCAGGATTTTCAGGATTATATACGCTGATTTCAAAAACGTATTTACCGCCGGGCAGGTTTGTATAGCTGACACTTCCGCTTTTTTCACTTGTCAGCACTTCATGCCTGTCAAATCCCTTAAGCTGATATGTAACCCTAAGCTCTGTTGTATCTGCAAAGCAAAGTGCAGAATAATCAATAGTTACACGCTGTGCGGTGCTTTCCACCTTAATTGTTTCGGGGTGTTCAAGCCTTTTGCCGTCAATATTGACGCTGTTTACCACAAGTCTTGGCAAACCACTGGATACACCTTCAAAACCGAAGATACTGATTCCGTTTCGTGTGGAAATATAAAGCTTACCTTCATCACTCAGGTAATGCCATGTGTTGGCATTTATTGAGCCTGTCATACCATGATTCATACCATAGTGAATAACGTCCGTTTCCTTGCCGCTTAACAACTGGTTTTTGTCAATGGCAATTATTCCGTTATTCTGAAGGAGCCATAACTTTCCGTTTTTATCGTAAAATTCAAAAATACTTCCCGCACTCTTGGTAAAGTTTGTAAATCTTGTAAATACGTTATCCTTCCAATAATACAGGCTACTACCGGCACTGATAAACCAACCGTTTTCGTCACTGTTTTTCAGCATACGAAGAACAACGCCCTCTTCCAAGCCCTGTGCAAAGCCGTAATTTTCAACTCCGCTTTCGCTTATGGAATAAATTCCGCCGCCGTCACTGCCCACAAGTATTTCACCATTTTCCCCTTCTGAAAAGCAAAGCACCGAAGGGTTTTCAAGTCCGTCCTCATGGTTATAGGAATGGGCAATCACACCGTTTTCAATAATGCTCACGCCTGTCTGTGTGCCGACTAAAATCCTGCCGTCAGAATGTTTTGCCACAACTCTTGCCTTATCTCCCGCAAGACCGTTTTCAGTATTATAACATGTTATGCTTTCATCAGCAGGATTGTAGCAGACTATTGCGTTGTCAGAATAACTTGCAATCCATATATTGCCGCTGTCGTCTGCAATTATACAGCGGATTCGTATTCCGTCAAAAGTTTCGGTAAGGCTGTTTTCTATTCTGTTCCAATTTTCATCGCAAATAATAAGCCCTGTGTCATGCCCCATGTAATATCTGCCGCTGCTGAAAGCGGTTGCATTAATGGACACACCCTCTGTCTGCGCCGCATTATTCGGTGTTGAAAAACAACCCTTTGAATATTTGATTACACCATAACTGGAAGAGGCTAACCATATATTGTTCTCATAATCGGCAATTGCAGCATTAACCGACATTGCCTTATCTTCCTCACCAAAGGTTGTAATATTGCCGTCAGGGTACACTACCGCAACACCGTTAATGCCACTGACTAAAACATATCCGTCTGAAAAAGCAGTAACCTTGTTATGTGCATTTACTTCATCTGTGCTGTTGCTCTCAATCTGAAAGGAATTTACGTCAAGAGCCTCTGCCTTAAGCTGAACCCTTACAAGCTGATTTTCAGAAGAACCGATTATAAGATTTCCCTTTTCGTCTGCCTCAATGCTGTAAATATCTGCGTCTTTAAAAAACTTGTCAGAGGAGAGAACACCCACAAGCTCACTGTCCTTAAATACGGCGCATTCGCTTGTGCTGGTTGTACCCCATACTCGTCCGAAATTGTCAACAGCAATTGAATAAACGGTAACACCTGATATTTCTTCTGCTGTATAAGGCTTTATGGTATTATCTGATATTTCACCAATACCTGAGTTTGAGGCAACATAAATCCTGCCGTTTTCATCTTCAGCAAAGTCACGAATACACAAAAAGGAATTATCTTCAGGGCTTTCTATTTCTATAAAAGTATCATTTTCAACAAGAACAACACCTGCATCATTTGTACCAACCCACAACCTGCCCTTTGAATCCTCAAAAAGAGAGCGGATTGAGTTAGAGGTTATTGCTCCTTCAACACTGTAATTGCGGAAGGTTGTACCGTCATAACGTATAAGACCGCCATAACTGCCTATCCATATATAGCCGTCTGTAGTCTGCAGAATTGTGTTTGCCTCACCTGTAGGAAGTCCGTTCTGCTCATTATACACATTGACAACATAAGGTGCTGAAACCTCTTTTTTTGCAGCAAAAATATATGCAGAATGTGAAATTCCGCTTAATACAAAGCATATTGCTAATAAACTGCTAAGTGATTTCAAAAAACATTTTCTCATTTTCATATTCTCCGAAATACATAATTATACATAAATTATAACTTACTCAAGAAATATTGTCAATATTTGTAAGGTTCATAAAACAAAATCCCGAAACGGATATACCGCTCCGGGATATAAATTACAGCTTAGAATAACCGTGCGCATTAACAAGAGCGTCAACCTTCTGCTTTTCCTTACAGCAAGGACAATCGCTGATAGAATAAGATTTGTAATCAGGAATATCGTCTGCTGTAAATAAAGAATTTACCTTGATACCCTCAAGCTCCTTAATAGCACTGAACACGGCTGAAACCCCTACAAGTATACCATTGTAATATTTAAGGCACTCAACACAACGGTCAATAGTACGGCCTGTTGATGCAGAGGAAATAAGAAGAAGTACTCTCTTATTCCAAATTTTACCCTGACTGTCGTCACGGAAAATAATCTGATTATTAGAATTTGTTTCAGGGTTAATGAGATAAATGTCATTACCATTATTAATGGAATGCTGATTGCCCTCTGTTAACTGTTCAGCTAAAAGAGCGCCTATCATAGATGTGCCTTCCATGCAAATAATAGTATCAATAGGTGTGTTAATGTACTCAACAGCAAGTTCTTTAGCTGTTTCTTTTGCCATTTTAAAACTTCTCTTTATACTGTTAAGGTCTACATAATAGTTGATATGTGAGTGGTTTGTTGCAAAGTGACCGGGAATAATGCCAATTTTAATGCTCTTATTTTTTGCGGATACAAGTTCCTGTGTACGTCTTTCCATAGAAAAAACCTCCCAAAAATAATTTATCAAATAAAGTATAACATATAATCAAGTTAATTGCAATATTAAATTGTACAAAAATTCATTTTTGTTATAATACCCCTAAAATTAACATTATTTTCAGTGCAAAACTGACATTGTTTTTTTATTTTCTTGCAGCAAAGTTATAAATTAATCCCTTTTTTGAAAAAATTTTAAAAAAGTGGTGACAAATCAGACTTCTTGTGATATAATAGGTTAAATTATTAAATAACAAAAGAAAGGACGATTTTAAATATGAAAAATGAAACAAAATGCCTTCATTCAGGCTACTCCCCTAAAAATGGCGAACCCCGTGTTGTGCCGATTTATCAGAGTACAACTTATGTTTACAACTCTACTGAGGCTGTAGCACACGTTTTTGATGACCCTACTGCCGGTCTTATCTACTCCCGTTTTGCAAACCCTACAACTGACGCAGTTGAAAAGAAAATTGCTGACCTTGAGGGCGGTGTTGCTGCAATGTGTACCTCTAGCGGTCAGGCAGCTTCCCTTTGTTCAATCCTCAATATATGTGAGGCCGGTGACAGCTTTGTTGCCTCTTCCTCTATCTACGGCGGAACAATAAACCTTTTTGCTGTTACACTTAAAAAGCTGGGTATCGAATGTATTTTCGTTGACTGCGACGCTGATTATGAAACACTTGTAAAGGCTGCTAAGCCTAACACAAAGTGCTATTTCGGTGAAACTATCGCAAACCCTGCCCTTACAGTTCTTGACATTGAAACATGGGCAAAAGCTGCTCACGAAAATAAGGTTCCCCTTATTGTTGACAACACTTTCGCTACTCCTATACTCTGCCGTCCTATTGAATGGGGCGCTGATATTGTTGTTCACTCAACAAGTAAGTATATGGACGGTCACGCTGTTCAGGTTGGCGGTGTTATTGTTGAAAGCGGTAAGTTTGATTGGGAAAACGGAAAATTCCCTTGCCTTACTGAACCTGACGAAAGCTATCACGGTACAATTTATACAAAACAGTATTCCGCTGCTCCCTATCTCACAAAGGCAAGAATGCAGCTTATGAGAGATTTCGGCTGTTTCCCCGCTGCTAACAGCTCATTCCTTCTTAATCTTGGACTTGAAACTCTTGCTGTTCGTATGGCTCAGTACTGCGAAAACGCAATTAAGGTTGCTGAATTTATTGCAAAATCCGATAAGGTTGCCTCTGTGGCTTATCCCGGTTTAAAGGGCGACAAGTACTATGAACGCGCTCAGAAGTACCTGCCTGACGGTACAAGCGGTGTTATTGCCGTTTCTATCAAGGGCGGAAGAGATAATGCAGTTAAGTTTATGGACGCACTTGAATTAGCATCTAATGAAGTTCACGTAGCTGACATCAGAACTTGCGTTCTTCACCCCGCATCTGCAACTCACCGTCAGCTGACTGATGAACAGCTTGTAGCTGCAGGTATTGACGGTGGTCTTATCCGTCTTTCTGTAGGTCTTGAAAATGTTGATGATATTATCGCTGACATCGAAAAAGGTCTTGCTGCTATCTGAATATAATAATCAAGGGCATTGCAAACGCAATGCC
>JAZUOE010000103.1:0-5792 GCA_045604505.1 Ruminiclostridium sp.
TAAAGGCTAGATTGCTAGAAATGCGTCGAAATCAGAATTGGCTAATTGAAAGGATTAGAGAAATCGAGCCTGAAATGTATATCGATAGTTCTGTTCTCGGGAAAATACTTGTTGGCAAGATAACTTCTGGCAGAGTTGTGTCGGCAATTAACGAAATTTTAGGATTTGAAGATACGACTACTTAGCAATCGGAGGTGAACCTATGAACGCAACCATCGCAATAACTAATCTCGACAACGCCCGACAGCGTTACGAGTCATTCAGGCGAGGTGAGAAACCGCCGCCTATGAAATCAAAATCCAGTCTTACAGCAGAGGAAACCGAGCTTTCATATATAAACTCGCACAGGTTTTCGCTGATTTGTACCAGGAAGAAAAGAAAGGATTTTGTAGGCGGTTATATCCGGGTTGTTGATATCACAAGCCGTCATGCGCTTGTAGTCAATGAGGAAGGAAAGCTGCAAGGACTGCCTGTGAACCGTAAAGCAACGGCTCTTTTTCAGAAATTATGTAATACAACTGATTACATAGTAGGCGATGCTTTTATTGTGAGAAAAGACGAAGAAGGGTTTACAGACGTTTCAGTTGACAGTTTCGACGTATTTCTTGAATATATGGAGTAAGCAATGAAATGGGAGGATTATTATGTACCCAGAGATTTTTACGGTGATGCTCAGATATACGCCAGAAATTACTGCAAGAAACACCCTGATGCAGACAGGCAGACCGCTTATTTTGCTGCACAGGAGGCGGCAGACCTTTACGAAAATGTTCCTCTTGGCATTTCCGTGTTTGCAAATTCTGTTGATACACTGAGGGGTATCGACATTGTTTTTGACAGCTTTATCCGTGAGTTTATACTTGGCCGTAAGCGTATAATCGTCCCTACAGAAATGATGCAGCCTGTTATTGATACTGAAACAGGTAAAAGCGAATTCTATTTTGATACAGATGATGAAGTGTTTGTTGCTTTGAATATGGAAGATGCTGAAAATAATAAGATAACAGATAACAGCACACAACTCAGAGTACAGGAGCATATTACTGCTATTAATGCGCTTTTGAATATTCTGTGTGTACAGACGGGACTTTCAACAGGCGCAATATCTTTCGATATGGTTCAGGGTTTAAAGACAGCAACAGAGGTTATTTCTGACAATAACGAAACAGCAAATACCATAAAGGATAACAAAAACCAGCTTAATGAAACCTTAGAAACTGTATTTCATGCCGTTTTAAATCTTGCCTTCGCATTGGGTATTTTGAAAAAGAAACCCTATGAAATCACAATCGGCTGGAATGATAACGTCATTATTGATGATAACACAATGATTGATAATACTATAAAGCTCTTTAATGCAGGACTTCTTGACCTTAAGACAGCTGTAATGCGTGTCAATAAGTGTGATGAAAAGACAGCAGATGAGATTGTAGCAAAAATTAAGGATGAAAACGCAGTTGGCAGTGCTGATTTCTTCGGCAACACTCCGAAAACAGAGGCATAATATATGGACGCACTTGAACAGCTCAATCTAGCAGCTGCTATAACAGATATCTATTCTGAGGTGGAAACTGCATTAATATGTCATATTGCCCGGCAACTTGCGGCTAATCCTGACACGCTTATAAATTCCTCGTCTGAGTGGAGATTACAGATGTTGGCAAGAATGGGCAGACTTAATAAAGATACTGCTAAAATAATTTCTTCCAAAGTGGGTAAAGTCCCTGATAAAGTTGAAAGTGTAATAAATACTGCCATTGCTAAGGTTTTGAAAGAAAACAATCTTGAAATAACGGATAAACTGTCTGAAAATATACATAATGCACTTAAGAATTATGACAGACAGGCAGTTATTGATAAATACAATCAGGTCAATACCGTTATGCAGTATAAAGCAAAGCAGATTTACAAAAAAAGTGTAAATTCTGTTGCTGACCGTTTTGAACGTATGATGCAGGAAAGACTTCCGAATTCTCAGGAGTACCTTGATATTCTGAATAAACAGGCTATGGCAGTAACTCTGGGCGAAACCTCAAGAACTCAGGCAGTACGTGAAACTATAAGAGAAATGTCCGCAAAGGGTATACCTGCTTTTGTTGATAAAAGCGGTCGAGAGTGGTCCCCTGAGGCTTATGTGAATATGGATATCCGCAATACTGTAAAGAATACAGCCATTGCTGCTGAATTTGCAAGTATGGATGAGCTGGGACAGGATATAGTGCTTTTCAGTTCCCACTCGGGAGCAAGGCCAAAGTGCGCTCCACATCAAGGTAAGTTATACAGCCGTTCGGGAAAGAGCGGCACTATAAAGGACGCACGGGGCAAGGAATACACCTACACTCCGCTTTCTGATACTTCCTTCGGAGAGCCAGACGGAATTATCGGAATCAATTGCGGACATCGTATGCGAGGTGTTTCTTCCGGCACGTTTATAAACCGTGAAGAGCAGTATTCGGAAGATGAATGCTCTGAGGAATACAAGAAGGTTTGTAAGCAGCGTCAGATGGAACGTAAAATTCGTGCCGATAAACGCACCAAAGAGGCCTTAGAGGCAGCGGGAGATACCGAAGGGGCAAAGGAACTTAAGAAGAAAATTGCCACCGAAAATAAGCAACTCCGTGCGTATTGTGAGCAGGAGGAACTTACATACCGACAGGACAGGACGCAGATTTATGGATATACCGACACGAGCAGGAAGAAAAAGGCGGTTGATTTCGTTGAAACTGTTGACAAATCGGGGAAAAGTGATATAATATTTACAAAGAAACAATTAGGTAAGAAATTCGGCAAACATTGCTCAGATTGGGGGTTAAATCCTCAAAGTTCAGATGATAGAGATAAAATGAAAGCTATCACTTGTGACATTAAGGAGCATTGCGAAGAAGTGCGAATCGGTGCATTTAATGGTCAAAATGAAGAATGTTTGTTTTATATTAAGGGTGATGATGTCGTTATCACTAAGCAAAACAATGAATTTGTTACTATTCTGAAAGGAGGAAGAAAAGATGGTTGGGTTGAGAACGCAAGAAAATCCTAAGTTTTTACCTTTTTTTGAAATAATTCAGAAAGAGGCAAATAAAGCCAATTCTGTTTTCTTTCTCGATTGTGGCGAAGGAAATAGTGTGTTTTCTGAAAACATTATTTGCACAGATTGTAGTGGTTGGCTTATTCCTGATGATAAGTGTGAGGAATTTAACAAGCAGTTTGCTGCTTTTGGAGAACTTGACGAAAAATGGGATGAGTTTGCTGCTTGGGTTAAATGGAGTGGTAATCCTCAGAACCCCCAAATTGAAATAAAATCACTTTAACTATTTGTTTCATAGGCATTACAATTATTGAAAGGGTGAGGTTTTTGAGAATCGCAATGGTAGGTAGAGAATATGAGCTTTTTAAAATAATAGAGCCGTATTTATGTACAAAAAACGGAAAAATGGCTGTTAGCGATGATGCTCCCGAAGAAGTAAAAAAGGCTTATGAGGAGTTTATTAATATTCCTCCTGAACCTGAAGTATATTAAACCGCTCTTTAATGGGCGGTTTTCTTATGAAAATTTAATAACAAAGCACTCGGAAACGGGTGCTATTTTTATGCCCAAAAGGGCAGAAAGGAAAATATTATGAATAACGCAATGAATTTCGGACAGGCAATTGAACAGATGAAACAGGGTAAAAAGGTAGCCCGTGAGGGTTGGAACGGTAAGGGAATGTTTATTTTCCTTGCTGATGATATCGAATTCAGCACAAAAGCCGATTTATCCGAATATCAGAATGTGGATTTTGAAGGTAAAGCGGCAATTTGTATGAAAACCGCAGATAACAGTTTCCAGATGGGTTGGCTTGCAAGTCAGAATGATATGCTTTCTGAGGATTGGTACGTTGTATAACGTGCATAAACACACGAAAAACGCACGATAATTCCCTCGACAATGTATCACAATCCGCTGATGATGTTACAAATAGTTCAGGTAATGCCGCCAACGGTCAAAATCAGTTAGCGGAATCTGCTGACAATGCGGCAGATAAAACCGAAAAATTAGGCAATGTTTTAAAAGTAACAGGTGCAACACTGTTGGCGATAGGTACCGCCGCAGGAACCGTAGGGACATTAGCATTGTCGGGCGCTGATGAGCTGCAGAAAGCAACAAATCAGGTTACAGCCTCTTTAAACTTATCCTCAGAAGAGGCAGAAAAATACAAGGAAACCATTAAATCCATTTACGCCAATAACTATGGTGATGGATTTTATGATATTGCAAATAACATTGCTCTTGTAAAACAGCAGATGTCGGAGATTTCTGATGCTGAACTGCAAAAAGTAGTTGAAAGCGGTTATTTGCTGAGAGATGTTTACGAGATTGAAGTGCAGGAAAGCTTACGTGGTGCAAATGCAATGGTTAAGCAGTTTGGTATTACTGCAACTGAGGCATATAACCTTATAGCGCAGGGTGCGGAAAAGGGACTGAACCAGAACGGCGACCTTGCTGACCAGATAGCCGAGTACGCTACATATTACAACAACTTAGGCTTTACCGCTGAACAGGCTTTCAATATGATGGCGGCGGGTGCTGAAAACGGTGTTTATCAGATTGATAAAATCAATGACGCAGTAAAAGAATTTTCCATACGTGCTATTGACGGTTCAGACAGCACCAGAGAGGGTTTTTCCTATCTTAAGTGAGGCAGTTGAAATAATTCTCCCTACTATCACAACGATTATAAAAGAGCTGTTACCGTCACTTTTATCAATTTTAGAATCGCTGATGCCTATCGTTGATTCAGTGTTAACAGTTTTATCGCCTATTATGGATATTGTTTCAGCTTTGATTGGTCCTATAAGTATGCTGATTGGCTGCATAGCACCGCTTATAGATTTACTGTACAGTTTGAAAGAGGTAATTATAGTTGTTACCTCCGCATTGTTAGCCTACAAAGCGGCTCTGCTTATTACCAGTGCAATTACGACTGTCATTAATGTTGTAAAAAGCCTGATTACTACAATGAGAATTTTGTCTACAACTATTAACGGTGCAACGGTTGCTCAACTTGCTTTAAATGCTGCTATGAGTTTAAATCCTGTAGGGGTAGTAGTTGCTGCTATTACTGCTTTAGTTGCTGGAATAGCCTTACTAACCAATAGTCTCACAAACTGTAGTAAGGAAGTAAAGGCTATGGCAGACGAACAGGAACGGCTTAAAACTTCCATTGATGAAACAATAAAAAATGGCGAGGCGGAAACTGCTATCCTGAAAATGAAGGCTGAAAGATACGAAGAATTGCGCAACAAAATCAGCCTTACTGTTGAGGAAGAAACAGAACTCAGAAACCTTGCTGATGAAATGCAGAATGTTTTAGGTGATGAAGTTGAGGTTATTGATAAGCTGACAGGAAAGTATGCAGACCTTACTGACGAGGTATCCAGGTACATTGAGAAAAAGAACCAGGAAATTAAGTTATCTGCTTACGAACAGGCGGCGAAAGATGCTTATTTATCTATGTATAACACAGATAAATTAATTGAAGAAAAGAATGCTGAAATGCGTAAAATCGAAAGCGAAGGCATTAATAAAAGTCATAAACATAATCATAAGGCGGGAAAAAGCCTTTTTTATTCATCGGTCTTTTGTAGGGGAGAACGGGAATTCGGTTGTCATCAATAACTTTTTTGCATATCCAGGGTGTTCTGTATCCGGAGTCCATCACTACTGCATTTATTTCAGGATAACGTTTTGTTGCTCTGTCATAGAGTTCATCAAATGCAACGCTATCATGGACATTTCCGGGATTGACTGTTAC
>JAZUOE010000104.1:0-9845 GCA_045604505.1 Ruminiclostridium sp.
TATTGATAAGCACAGAGCATCTTATATCGGTAATTTCAGCTCACTCATAAGCGAAATGCACGAGGATTACACAAGGCCACAAGAAAACTCCTCACACTACGGCTGTGAATATATGACGCTTACCGACGGTATTGTGAAAATACGTTTTGAGGCAGGTGAGGATTTCTCTTTCAATGCCTCCGAATACACTGAAGAGGAACTTGCAGGAAAGCGTCATAATTTTGAGCTTGAAAAGTGCGGGGACAACGTAATCTGCGTTGATTACCGAATGGCAGGTGTAGGCTCAAATTCCTGTGGACCTGAACTTAGTGAAAAGTACCGTGTTCCTATTCCGAAGCATTCGGCACAGTTCAAAATTGTATTGCAGTAAACAGAGATTTAAAGAACTGATTCCAAACTGGCTAAAACCTGCGTAAAAGATTTCCCATTTCTTAGGTATATCATCAACAACAAAAACTCCGCTATGCAAATTCATTGTATAGCGGAGCTTTTATTTACATTGTAGATTTTCTTATCAACATTTGGAAATCAAGAATAATATCCATAGCAGTATCACCCTCAATTGTTTTCATAAGGGCACCGGCTGCTGATGCGCCTAACTCTCCGGCATCAAATATAAGAGAGGTTACAGACGGGATATAATTATCCAAATGAACACTATCGTAAAATGATGCAACTCTCACATCATCAGGAATGCTGATTGAACGGTTATTCAGCTCCGCAAGAAGTTTCATGCACAGCATATCATCACCGCAGATTATACAGTGGGGTTTGTTTGCCATAAGTGAGGAAACTGCCTTGCTGAATTGAAGCGAGGTTTCAATATCCGTGTACACCATATTAGCAGAGGGCTTTGCACCGATAATTTCAAATGCACTTTCAAAACCGCTGTATCTGCTTTTGTTTACCATGTGTTTCATATCACCCATAAGCAGTCCCACCTGTTCATGCGGATTTGACATAAGCAGATATGATGTCAGCTCACGGCACCCGTCCTTATGGTTACTGTCAACGGTTATTGCTCCTTCCATCATGCTCTTACCCACTACAACAAAGGGCATTCCGTTTTCCCATAACATTTTTTCCATGCTGTTATCGGAGAGAGGACGTGTTATAATAACACCGTCAACCTTTCTGTTTTCAACAACACGAATAAGTTGAGAGAGGTCATTTTTTTCAGTTCCTATAATTACCGCGTCATAATTTTTTTCTGCACACTCCCTCACTATTCCTGTAATACAAGTCTGAAAAAAGGGAGCCTCTGCGTCACTTTGGTCCATAGGAATAACTACTCCGATATTGTAAGTGCGGCTTTCGGAAAGACTTTTCGCAATAATATTCGGGCGGTAATTAAGCTCATCTATACATTTGAGTACACGCTCCCTTGTTTCTGCGCTTATTCTGCCTTTTCCTGAAATTGCTCTGGAAACAGTAGATTTTGAAAGTCCTAAAACCGACGCAATATCTTCTAGCTGCACTTTTTTGTGCTGTGAGGTAGGGGTATAAATTTTCATAATCAGTCTTTCTTTTTCTTTGCTTTCTTATCTTTTTCTTCAACAGGCTGTTCTGCCTTTTTAGGAACTGCAACAGCATTTTCAACTGCAATATTTCTTCCGTCCTCAATATCAAACAGATTAATTGTGCGTTCTCTTACAACAAAGGAAATAGAAGTTCTCTTAAGGAGTGCTACCTGTTCCTCATCGGTCATATCTGCAATCTGAACACGAAGAATTATCTTCTTTCCGTCGCTGCATTCAGCATGGATATGGATTTCACTGCCCATCATTTCAGTAACCTTGATAGTAGCACGAATTGAATTGGAAACACTGTCGTCACAGATAATAAGGTTTTCAGGGCGAACACCCATTGTTACCTTTTCAGGAATATTTTTCTTCTTGCTCAGTGATTCACTTATGTATTCCGGAACAGCAATTACTGAACCCTCAACACAGGCATAGTATTTTCCGTCCTTCTTTTTAAGCTCTGCATCAAAGAAATTCATCTGAGGTGTTCCGATAAATCCTGCAACGAAAATGTTTGCAGGGTGATTGAACAGCTCCTGAGGTGTACCCACCTGCATCACATAACCGTCCTTCATAATTACAATACGGTCACCTAAAGTCATAGCCTCAGTTTGGTCATGTGTTACATATACAAAGGTTGTCTGAATTTTTTCACGGAGCATAATAATTTCTGCCCTCATCTGATTACGGAGCTTAGCATCAAGGTTTGAAAGCGGTTCGTCCATAAGGAAAACCTTTGGAACACGTACAATCGCTCTGCCTATAGCAACCCGCTGACGCTGACCGCCTGAAAGCTGCTTTGGTTTACGTCCTAAAAGTTCAGTAATGCCAAGAATTTCAGCAGCATGGCACACCTTTTCGTGTACCTCTTCATTAGGCACTCTTCTGAGTCTTAAGCCAAATGCAATATTTTCATACACGCTCATGTGAGGATAAAGCGCATAGTTCTGGAAAACCATTGCAATATCTCTGTCCTTAGGCTCCATGTCGTTTACAACATTTTCACCGATTGTAATTTCACCGTCGGAAATATCCTCAAGTCCTGCAATCATTCTGAGAGTTGTTGACTTACCGCAGCCTGAGGGTCCTACAAGTACGATAAATTCCTTATCCTTTATTTCAAGATTAAAGTCATGAACAGCTACGAAACCGTTGTCGTACTGTTTCTTAACATTTCTGAGTTTTACTTCAGCCATAATGAAACCTTTCCTTTCTGATTTTTAGCCCTTGACAGCGCCGCCTGTAACACCTTCAACATAATATTTCTGTAATGACATAAATAATGCAGTTACAGGAATTGATACAAATAATCCACCTGCGCAGAATATTGTGAAATAGCTGTTGATATGTTCCTTGTCAAGCCATTTGTAAAGACCAACCGCCACATTATATGCCTCTTCATGTCCGAAAGAGATAAGTGACGCGTACATAAAGTCGCCCCAAGGAGCAATAAACGCCATCATAATTGTATAGATAATAATAGGCTTTGCCATTGGCATAATAATTCTGAAGAATACACGACTTCTTGACGCACCGTCAATTCTTGCTGCCTCATCAAGGGATTTCGGAATTGTATCAAAGAATCCCTTTGCAATGTAATAACCCATGCCTGAACTTGCAGCATAAATAAGGATAAGACCGGGAACGGAATTTTCACTGGTAAGTCCGAAAAGCTTAAGTATAAAGTAGGTAGCAATCATGGATAAGAATCCGGGAAACATTCCCAGTACAAGCATTATATTCATAAGCAGCTTTCTGCCCTTAAAACGCATTCTTGAAAGCGCATAAGCCACACACAGCACAATAACCGTCTGCAGTACAGCGTTTGCAAGTGCGATTATAAGAGTATTTAAATACCACTTAAGAAAGTTTGTTTCAGTGAACAGAATTTCAAAATTTTTAAAGGACCATTCCTTAGGAATTATGTAAGTTACCATAGAGGTAGATTCTCCACGAAATGCCTGGAAAATCAGATATACGAAAGGAACAAGCCATATAACACAAAGCACTATAAGAAAAATGTATATGGATACTCGTATTAAGCGTTCCTTTCCGGATTTACTTGTATATTTACTCATTACTGGAAATCCTCCTCATTCTTCATTGCGGGAGAAACGTTGTAAACAATAAGCGAAATTACAGCAACCACCACGAATACCAGAATACCTACAACCGCCGCAAGTTTATAGTCATTATTCGTGACAGTCATGGTATATAACCAGGTAATCAGCAGGTCAGTGCTACCTGCACCGCCCTCAAATGCCATTGTCTTAGGTTTACCTGCTGTAAGAAGATATATAACATTAAAGTTATTGATATTTGCTGTAAAGCTTGTCAGCAGGTAAGGACCTGTTACAAACAACATATATGGAAGTGTAATTTTTGTAAACTGCTTGATACCTGACGCACCGTCAATCTTTGCACTTTCGTACAAGTCGGCAGGAATATTCATAAGAACACCTGTTGTAATAAGCATAAGATAGGGAATACCTACCCACAGATTTATTACCAGTACCATTATTCTTGCAAGGTCAGGCGTTGACAGCCAACCTATGCGTTCAGTTATCCAGCCAAGTTGCATAAGGACGTTGTTTACAATACCTTCATCGGCAAACATCTTTGATACCAACAGCAGTGAAACAAACTGAGGTACTGCAATTGTCATTACAAGAATTGTACGGAATACTTTTTTGAACTTTATGCCCTTGCGGTTGATACAAATTGCAACAAACATTCCTAAGAAATAGTTGGAGAAGGTTGCAACAAGCGCCCAGATAAGAGTCCAGATAAGAATTTCACGGAAGGTATACGCAAATTTACCTGAGCCTGAAATATCTGTTGAGAGCATTGTGCGGAAGTTTTCAAGACCAACCCAGTCAAAAAGGTTTTCGGGCGGCAAATGCGAATAGTCGTAGTTTGTAAAGGCAATTAAAATCATAAAGAAAATGGGAATAACCGTAAACACCACTATACCCATAAGCGGAACAGCAAGAAGAGTCTTGTAATACTGCTCATCAGCAAGGGATTTAAGGTCATCTTTAAATGCCTTAGGGCGGACGCCTTTTTCAATTAATTTTTGTGCGGTGCCGTTCTGCCTTACATTTACAATCCAGGTGTATATAAAACCAATTACAAAGAAAATTGTTAGAACACCATAAAGCAGGATTTTAAGGCTGTTGTCCTTGTATGTAATAATTTCAAGACCAAATTCGTTAAGCGTCTTTTCAACGGCAACCTCACCAAGTGTACCCATATCCGCAATGTAATCAAATCCGAAGAACACCATAAAGCTGACAAAAATTATTTCCATTAAAAGGAAAATAATTCCTCGTCCAATCTGATGACGGAAAAGCTGACCAAAGCCCATTATAAAAAATGATAACCTTGTTTTCCAGTCACCATCTTTGAAAATTCCGCCGATTTCTTTGAAAAAGCCTCCGATTGCACAAAGAGCTTTCCATATTCCCAGCGGGATTTTTTTCAATGCCCCCAGCAGTTTACCGGGAAGTGCTGCAAAGAACATACAGAAATCATATCCGAATTTCTTAACAGGCGGAAGTCCCAAATATTCAAGTTCGGGCAGTTTTTTCATAACAGACCAGTCCTTTCATTAATTTCAGCGTTATCCGCTGTTACGCAAGTACACAAAATCTGCATACTTGCGTAACAACAGATAGACGGCGGACGGACGCTGCCGTCCGCCGCAAACTGTTTTTAGGATTATGAAGAAAATTTAGTTACGTAATTACTTAGCCTCTTTAATAGCAGCCTCAAGGTCAGCAAGTGCCTTGAGTAAATCTTCATCAGAAGCAGAATCATACATACCGCTGTTGATGTCTGTACCAAAAGCCTCTGTTAATGTCCAGTAAGCGTTGGGGTACTGACCCTGACCAGGACAGTACTGGAGCTGGTCAGCAAGAGCTGCTAAAGCTGCGTTGGACTGTACTGCATCAGATGCCTGAACAGATGTGTTGGAAGGACCCCAGCCGTTTGCCTCGAAACGTGCTGTCTGCATTTCTGCGCTTGTAAGATAGTCAGCTACCATGTGGCAGAATGTGAGCTTGTCAGAATCTGTCTGAGGCTTAACACCTACAAGCTTGAATCCGCCGAAACCGCTCATCTGGTAAGCTGTGCCGTCAACTGTGAATGTAGGGAGCTTAGCTGCGCCGAAGTTGTCGCCGAGAAGTTCAGAAACTGTTGCGCTGTCCCATGTACCGGAAACGATAGCACCTGCTGTACCGCCGTTGGGGTCAAATAAAGCTGCGTCAGAGCCTGTGGACTGGGAGAAGTTGGAGTGAGATGCCATAGCTACCATTGCCTTAAGAGCTGCAAGACCCTTGTCGCTGTTGTAGTCACAAACTGCACCTGTAACGTTGCCCTCTGTGTCGTATTCATAGTAGCATTCTGCACCTGTAGCAAAGAAGAATGCTACATCGTACCAACCGGACTGAATGTCCATGTACATATTCTTACCTGCTGCTGCACACTGGTCAAGAATGCCCTCAAGAGTGGAGGGGTCAGTAACAACGGACTTGTCATAATAGAGGAAGTAGCCGTTATCGGAAGTTTCGGGATAAGCATAAACCTTGCCGTCAAGTGTAGCTGCGCTGATAGAACCTGCGTCGTTGTTGTTCTTGATGTTGGATTCAAATGTGCCGCCGGGAGCTGAAAGAGCACCTGCTGCAACAAGTCTTGCTAACTGGTCCTGTGCAAAGCCGTAAACGTCTGCACCTGCCTCTACGTCTGTGAGCATCTGTGTAGCTGCCTCGCCTTCACCCATAGCAGAAACAGTGATTGTGTACTTGCTGCTGTAATCCGCCTGAGAAGAAAGCCATGTGTTAAGCTTTTCCTGTGTGAGAGCTGTGATTTCTTCGGGAGCCCATACAGTAATGTTCTGTACGCCGCCTGAACCTGAAGAACCGGAAGAGCTGCCGCCGGAAGAACCGCCCTCGTCAGTTTTTGAGCAACCTGCGATACTTGCTGCCATTGTTAATGCTAATGCTGCTGAAAGAAGTTTTTTTGTGTTCATAGTGGTTTTACCTCCTAAAAAATTACAATGTTGGTTTTCAGACCTTTTGTCTGAATTCATATATGGCGGGATTTGCATTTCCGCCGTAATCAAACAGGCATTGATTTGCCCATTCATTACCGATACCTTTATCCTCCTCACCTATATCCTTCAGTGCGGAGTAAGTTGCCCATGTGGACTCCTTAAGTGGCAGCCAACCCGGCTCCCAGTAGTAAATTCCCTTACACCTGCCGTCCTTTACCTCTACTGCGGTTTTTATAAGGTCACGGATAAACTGCGTCTGTCCCTCTTTTGTGAAGGGATAGACAGGCTTACTGCCGTCCTCAAGGGTAAAGTCCTCATCAATCATCAGCCTTTTGCAATCAGGGTTATGATGTATTGTTGTAAAGGGATATGCGGTTTCGACAATCATTATGTCCTTGTCGTACCGCGTAATCATATCATCAAAATTCGCCCTCATATTCTCAAGTGAGCCATGCCATAAGGGATAGTAAGAGGCTCCGATAATATCGAAATCCATTCCTCTTTCCGTCATATTGTCAAACCATTCCCGCCACAGCTCATTCTTGCCGCTTTGTTCAAGGTGAATTATGATTTTTGCGTTTGTGCATTCTCTTACAGCTTTTGTTCCTGCCTTTATTAAAAGAGCAAGTCGGTCAAAGCTTTCTTTCATTGCCTCAGGGGTGCTGCGGTCAAGCTTTCCCATATCCCACAGCATACCGTTGGTGATTTCGTTCCCCACCTGTATATATTCAGGAGCAGCTCCTTCATTTATAAAGCGGGTTACTGTTTCCTTTGTGAAGTTGTATATTGCCTCACACATTTCGTCAACGGTTTTGTTTTTCCAAGCCTTCGGTATTCCTTGCCTTGCGGGGTCACACCAGAAATCACTATAATGAAAATCCAGCATAAAGCTCATTCCCAGTGCTTTTATCCGCTTTGCAGTGCGTATTGTTTTTTCAATATCGCAAGTTCCGCCGCCATATTCTGTTCCGTCAGCACTGTAAAGGTTGTTCCAAAGTCTGAGCCTCACTGAGGTTATACCATTTTCCAGCAGGAATTTATCCAGCACAACCTCTTTTCCGTCATGGTAGAATTTTCCGCCTTGCTTTTCAGTATCTTCTAAAGTGGAAATATCGGCACCGAAAATTAAATCAGTCGTCATAATCGTCAACAGTTATGCGTTTCATCATATCTCTGTATCTGAAACGCGCCATTTCATTCTTTTCCAGAACGTCCTTTTCGTCACCGTGATAACAGCAGCGAATACAGTAGTATTCCTTCTTATCCTTGTCATAGAACATATCTATGTCAATGTCACGCATAAAACAGGACGGACATCTGAAATTCAGCTTTCCTTTTGCAGACTGAGCCATGATGTTAGCACCTCTCCTTTCCCTAAGGCTTTCTTAACGCCAAGTGTGAACATAGGCGAAAATGCGTAGCCCTCAGTAATATATCCCTCAGCCTCTTCACAGGAGCCGAAGGAAACCTTTGTTTCGATAGGCGGGATAACCGCTGTCAGCGACTTTACTCCCGTAACCTCTTCGGTGCGGTTTTTATATGCGTAATTTATTGTCTTTACACCCTCATTACCCTCTGCTGTAAGTGCTATTTCCGACATATCCTCAGGATATTCGGTTGTACCGTAACAAGCGGTAATATATTCATGAATGTCAAGCTTTTCGTTTGCGTCTGAAATTTCAAGTATTTCACGGCGGTAATCAATACGTGAACTGCCTTCTTCAAATGTAATCACTGTCTGTATTTTTGCAGAAAGTCCGTCAAACTCAATATCCACAGGGTCAAGGGTAAGGATACGCTTGTTATTCTCCTTGCTGAAATGCGCCTTTGTTCTGCACAGGCACATATCCGTTTCCTGTCCCTTCCAGGAAATTTTGCAGCTGCGGATTGTTCCTTCTCCGGCATAGTGTGTGAAATAACCGGCTCTGTAATTCATCTGAATAAGAAAGGGATAAGATACGTCCTGTACACGTTTTGTACCGATACCAAATTTCCAGTCAAGCTTTGAAACATAAGGTCTTAAATCGAACAATGCGCCGCCCTGATTCATGTCAATACCCGCTCTCATATAGGGGTCACAATACCAGAACACCTGCTTTTGACTTCCGTAAAGAATATCTTTCCAAAGGGCACATTCAGGCTGCTCGTAAGTCTTATTTTCACGGTAGAAGTGTGCAAACTCCTCCATTGTCATATCAATAAGCTTACCTTCTTTTTTAAGCTTTCCGTAGTAGCCTAAACCGTCCTCATAGCTCTTTGCCAAAAGCTCGTATGGAGATTCCCAACGGCCTAATTTGTTAAGCCAACCGGGTCCTACAAACATCATATTGTATGCGATACCGTCATTGTATTTTGCAAGGTGGCGGTACTGGTCAACAAGGTTGAAGAGGTAAGGATATTCACCGTCACGATAAATCATGCCGCGAAGTACATTCTGCGGGTGAGTGCCGAAATTTGAGCCATTGCCGTCATAACAAGCAAGTAAATCACGGGAGAGGTGAGGAATTGCTACAATTCCGCTGTCCTCAGCCTCATTTGCCGCAGGAGCATGAGTGTTCTGTTTTGAGGGAATCCAAGGTGCCCAAGGACCGCCGTCCATAAGAGTGTACCAACTGTTGTTGCAGGTATGATACGCTTTTGGACCTTCTTCCCAGCAGGTTGCAACCGCACATACTACCTCAGGATACTTTTCCTTTATGTAGTTTGTAAGTTCAGCGTCCATATAGTAGGAGCCTGTGGAATGGGGATAAAAACCAAAGCACTCATAGAATTTTCCGAATACATCATCAACTATTGCTTTCTTATCCTCGCTTGAGAACATCCAGATGCAGAAATCCTTTGTTTTGTACTTTTCACGAAATTCCTTGCAGGGAAGACCTAAAAGGGAAAGTCCGATTTCATCACCATACTTTTCGTGATGCTCTTTAGCGAGTCTACAAGCCTCCTCTGAAAACAATGAGGCGTAAGTCATTTCAATTGTTGTCTTAAGTCCGTTTCTGTGTGCGACATCCTGCTGGAAAATAAATATATCCAGCGATTCATCACGTAAATCCGAACGTGAAATATCCTCTTTCTTACCCTGACCTGTTACTTTTTCCGCATATTCGGGAGCAAGTTCGGGGCGGTGGATAAGATTAAGTATGAATTTTTCTTCCATTGTACCCTTCCTTTCATTTACTTAACGGGATTCAGGAGAAAATCATCAATTGTTCCCCATGATTGCGCACCCGCCTCAACATGAATGCCTATTGTAACATCTGCGTTTTCAG
>JAZUOE010000105.1:0-2968 GCA_045604505.1 Ruminiclostridium sp.
GGTACATATATGGATAACAAATACATTATTACTATTGCCAGACAATTTGGCAGCGGCGGACGTGAAATCGGTGAGAAGCTTTCCAATGCTTTGGGAATACCTTTCTATGACAAAGAATTAATTTCAATGGCTGCAAAAGAAAGCGGAATAGATAGTGAAGTATTTGAGAATGTAGATGAAAAGGCTACCAACAGCTTGCTTTACTCTTTGTCCATGGGTCTTTACTCCTATGGCAACAGTTTTTCTGCTATGGGTGATTTACCCGTTAACGACAGACTTTATATTTTACAGCACAAAATCATAAAGAAACTTGCCGAGCAGGGTCCTTGTGTAATCGTTGGCAGATGTGCAGACTATGTCCTCAAGGAGAGAAAAGACACCGTCAACATCTTTATTCATGCCAATATGGATTACAGAAAGCAAAGAGCTATAAACGTCAGAGGCGTTGACAAAGCAAGAGCCGAGCAGGTTATCAACAAGACAGACAAAGTCAGAGCTAACTACTACAGCTTCTACTCCGGTCAGAAATGGGGCTTTGCTCAGAACTATGACCTTTGTATCGACAGCTCCAAGATGACTACCGACCAGGCAGTAAATCTTATTGTAGAATATCTGAAAATCAAAAATCAGGGATAACAGCATTTTTCGCACACTATCTGAATATAATATATAAGTTATGTCAGGAGGTGCGAATGTGGAATTTGAAAACCAACCGATTATTGTCGGTGATATTGATGATATGATTTTCAGCGATGAGCAATGGCACATCAGCGAAAGATAATATTACTTTTATTAACAAGCAGCCACCCCAAGAATCAGGGTGGCTGCTATTGTTGTGCCCCTAAACGTGCGAGGGCAAGAAAATTCGCTGTTTTCAGATTGGCTTTTAATGGCTTTCAAAAATCAACCTGAACAACTATACATTATCTGTCGTTGGAAATTACCGTCATAGGGTCGATAGAATTGCCTGAAACTCTTACTTCCAGATGAATGTGAGATTCATCCTTACTTTCGCATGGGATTTCACCTACACGCGCAATTACCTGACCTGCTGTTACAGCTTCGCCTTCGTCAACTGCAATATCATCCCCTACCCCACAGTAATACACACTATAGGTTCCGTTGGTTATTTTGACTATATTGCCATACATATCGTCAGATGATATATCATCAACTATGCCTTCGCAAACCGAAAATACAGTCTCACCCTTTGATGCCTTAAAGTCAGTTCCCGAATGTGGGCGGTAATCCTCCATGGTTTCAGAATACACCGCCTGCTCGCTATACTCTTTGGCTACTCTCATTGAGTTTACGGGATACAGCAGACTTGAAGAAACCTGAAAAATAGTCTGAAGTTTCTCTTCTTTGGTATCAGGCACATCCGGCTCAGGAAGGTTGGTATCGGGTTCTTCGGTTACACTTTGAGCCATTGTTGTAGGAATCTCCGTAGCAGAAACAGAGGTTTTCTCTGAACTTCTGCCCTCTATCACCATGCCCTCAACCTCGCTGTCAACCGCTTCAGAGAAATCGGCTGATGTTCCGGAATATCCTGTACCGCCTTTGGAAAGGTTGCCGTCAAGTCCGCCTATACTTGCGTATGTTGACCCGATCGCCAAACCTATTGCAATTATGCATATGGAAAATGCCGTAAGAAAACGGGTCTTTTCTCTGCGCTCTTTTTTGCTTTTACTTTTGTTTCTGTATCTTTTCAAAGAAAAACACCTCCGTAGCTATTATTAACGAAGGTGTTTTATGTTATTCAATTAATAAATATGAAAAGTTAATCGGACTTAGAACTTTTCTTGGCGATTCGGGCTACTATATATATAAGTAAAAAAGCAAGGGTTAATAAACTGATAAACTGAGATGTGGATAACCCAAACACAAATCCGCGTATCTCATCACCACGGAAAAACTCCAGAACAAAGCGAGCAGGTGCATACATCAACAGGTAAGCAAATACGAGCTTGCCATAATATTTATTTCTTTTAAAGAAATACAAGAGCACCATAAAAATCAGCAGATTAACAAACGCCTCAGTAAGTGCCACAGGAAAACGCCTGATTCCATAATGAACGGGCGAAGTATTCAGATAGGTAGCAATGCCGAAATTACATTCCACTCCGTAACAGCATCCTGCAAAAAAGCAACCAATTCTTCCAAACACATGAAAAAGAGGCACCGAAACCGCAAACACATCAAAAACATCAGCCCTTGAAACATCTTTATTTACAGAGCTGAAAACAAACATAGCGGCAAGCGCACCAAAAAAACCACCGTAAAAAACCATACCACTTACAAAAGGAAGTAAATCGGAAAATCTGAAATCAGGTTTGGATACAGTGTTTACAATACTCCCGATATTAGTCAAAACAAAAAGCAAATGCCCGCCAATAAAAATACCGAAAGCTGACACTAATGCAGCTGTAAGGCTTTTGTGGGAAGGAATTTTTCTAAGACTGCTTAACCTGATTGCCACAACAGCCGTAACAATAAATCCGACCGCCGCTATCAAAGAATAGGATTGAATCCTCAATCCAAATACATTAATTATTGGGTACATATTGTTATCCTTTACTATATAATAAGAAAATTATAATTCACCACTTATGGCGAGTCAACAAATTTTTATCAAGCTGTTGACAATAAAAAATCAAAAGCGTATACTGTGAAAAAAACAAGGAGGTCTGGCAATGTTTAAGTTTGCTTTTACATCTATGGATATGGCTATGAACAACGTCCCTGCTAATTACTGCCAGTCGGGGCTTACATTGTCATACCCAAAATAAAGTTTTGAATTTTATTATATGGTTATAGCAGTGTAAGCAGACAAAAACGCTTACACTGCCTTTTTATTTTCAAGGAGGAGATATTATGAATACAAATGAAATTTTGAAAGATTTTTATAATAATTATGACGAGGATAATCGTCTGACAACAAAATACGGTTATGTGGAATACATAACAA
>JAZUOE010000106.1:0-13556 GCA_045604505.1 Ruminiclostridium sp.
GTACATACACTGTTAGCCTTGACCTTTCCGGCGGTTACACAAATCCTGACCACCTTGATGAAGAAACAGGTGACGAAATTGTTTACACAACAGGTAATGGTATAGGCGCTATGGGTCTTCAGATTTACGGCGAATACCCTACATTAGGCGTTGACATCAAGTCCGTTAAGTTCGACGGTGTTGAATTTGCTCTTACAGGCACATCTTACACAAACGACGAAGACGGCGGTAGAAGAACAAATATCTACAACGCTTGGGCTGGTTTTGACGCAGCTAAGGAAGACCACATTGCAGTTGACCCTGCTACAGCTACTTCCACAATCGTTGACATCTCTTCTTTAACAGAATGGTCTTCTGTTGAAGTTACATTTGAAGTTTACGGTCTTGAAGAAACAGCAGCTCCCGAAGCTCCTGCTGAAGAAGAAACTCCTGCAGCTGATGATACAGCAACAGAAGCTCCTGCAGCTGGTGATGTAGCTGGTGAAACAGATTCTTCTAAGGGCTCTCCTGACACAGGCGTTGAAGACGTAGCAGTTGTTGCTGGTCTTGCAATCGTTGCTGCCGGTGCAGTTCTCGTTTCCAAGAAGAGAAAGTAATTTAACATTACGTGATTAATAAAAGCCTCCGCTTGACGGGGGCTTTTTTCACAAGCAAAAGGAGTTATTATGCCAAAGGTACTTGTTTTTGATTTCGGCGCGTCCTCTGCACGTGCAATTTTAGTTGAAACTGACGGAAAAAGTCTGAAAACAGAAGAAATTCACCGTTTTCCAAATAACCCCATAACCGTTGACGATACACTGTACTGGGATATTGACACCCTTCTGTCTGAAGTAAAAACAGCAGTTGAAAAAGCTGACCCCTACGGATTTGAGGCGATTTCTGTAGATACATGGGGTGTTGATTTCGCCATTGTTGACGATGAGGGGAATTTTATCGAAAAGCCTGTCCATTACCGTGATAAGCGAACAGCAGCGGTTATTGACGAGGTAAATGCAATTTTTGGCGGAGAAGAAGAGCTGTATAAAAAAACAGGTATTCAGTCTGCCTGGTTTAACACTATTTACCAGCTTTATGCTCTGAAAAAGACCCGCCCTGAAAGTCTTGAAAACGGCGCACACTTTTTAATGATGCCTGACCTGATTGCCAACTACCTTACAGGCGCATTAAGAAACGAATATGCTGAGGCAACCACCAGCGCAATGCTTAACCCGAAAACAAAGGAATGGGACAAGGAAATCCTTGAAAAGCTTGGTATCAACCCTGAAATTTTCTGCCCTATGATAAATTCGGGGGAGATTTATGGCTTTTTAAAGCCCGGTTTTTCCCGCAGACGAATGAACATTCCCGTTGTTGCGGTTCCCAGCCACGACACAGCGGCGGCAGTTGCGGCAGTTCCCGCAGCAGAAGAGGAGTTTCTCTTTATAAGCACAGGAACATGGGCATTGTTCGGAACTGAACTTAAATCCGCTGTAATAAGTGAGGAATCCTACAAGGCAGGTCTTACCAACGAGGGCGGCCACAGCGGCACAATAACCTTCTTGAAAAACATTATGGGAATGTGGCTGTTTCAGGAAATTCGCCGTGATTTCAAGGAAAAGGGAGTGCCTCTCAGCTTTTCTGAAATGGAAATCCTTGCCCGGAATGCACCGCCTTCGGTTTCATTCATAAATCCAAATGACGAAAGCTTTTCGCAGCCGGGTGATATGCCGAAAAAGATTGAAGAATACGTAAGGAAAACAGGTCAGCAGGAGCTTTCAGGTATATCCGCAATGCTACGCTGCGTTTATGACAGCCTTGCTGCGGAATTCAGCCGCACCCTTGATGATATTGAAAAAATTACAGGCAGAACCTATAACGCGGTTTATATGTTCGGCGGCGGCACAAAGGACAGCCTTATCTGTCAGCTTACCGCCAACAAAACAGGCAGAAAGGTTATTGCAGGTCCTACTGAGGCAACCTCAATCGGTAATGCTCTCTGCGCCTTTGTTGGTTCGGGAGCAATTCCCTCTGTCGCAGAGGCAAGACAGATTGTACGCAGTGCAGGACTTACTAAGATTTATGAGCCTCAGAAATAAGAAAAACGGTGAAATCCATGTCGGGTTTCACCGTTTTTTACATATCAGTCGGTGCAATTATTCGCCTTTTGCGCCTTTTATAAATGCCTCAACAATTTCAGGGAACATCCATGTGTTTGTCTGACGGTGAAGAAGTCCGAATTTCTCACCGTTGCCGCTGAATGAACCGTTATCCCACCATATACAGGTTACACCTATTTCACGCATTATAGATGTGTAGGTGTGCGCCCAGTCGATACGACTTTCAAGATTGTCCTTGTTTCTTGCACCTGTTTCACCGATTATAACCGCAATCCCCTTGTCAACATAGCCGTTTTTCAGTGTGTCACGGAGATTTTTTATATCCTTTGTGGCATTCTCGCGCTCGGAAGAGAACTTACTTGAGGGTGTGTCGCTCAGAGCAAAAGAATAAGGCAGATAAGCGTGTACCGAAACAATAATTTTGTCATCACCTTCGGGAATAGCTATTCTGTCGGGGCCTCTGCTGTCAGAGGTTGCGCAATATCCAGGTATCATAAGATGACGCTTGGCATTATTGCCGCCGCTGTTTCTTACAGTTTCAACAAAAACCGCATTGGTAGCATTAACTACTTCCCAACCTTCGTCAGTTCCGCCACCCCATTCGTCAGATGTGCCGACGTGACGGGGCTCGTTCTGTCCTTCAAAAATAAGATGTTCGTCATAATTCTTGAAACGTTCCGCAATCTGTCCCCATACCGCTCTCATTTTTTCAGAGGCAGCCTCTTGATTGTCATAAAAAGGATAGTTCCAATCCTCGTGGTGAAGATTTATAATAACATAAGTGTTTTCATCAATAGTAAAATCTACTACTTCCTGCACTCGGTTGAGCCAATCGGGGTCGATGTTATTCTCTGCGTCCAAATGCTTGGTCCAGGTTACAGGAATGCGGATAATATTAAATCCCGCCTCTTTGACTGTGTCCATCATTTCCTTTGTTGTAACAGGATTTCCCCATGAAGTTTCAGAGGTCAAACCCATTCCGCCTGTAGCGTCAAGGGTGTTACCCAAGTTCCAACCGGCAGTCAGCTCACTTATCAGCTCAACTGAACTGATGTCACGGATTTCACCGTCCACAATTGTAGCAGGAGCGCCTGACACAACAGCAGGTTCGGTTGCAGAAGTTTCGGTTGTATTTTCAGGTGTGTTTGAGGAATCACAGCCCGAAGTTATAAGAACCGCCCCGCAAAGGAGTGCGGCAAATAATCGCTTTGTCTTACTCATATATTTATCCCTTCTGATAATAAAACTGTATCTATTATATGGTATCACACCCTTTAATTTTTTGCAACTGTCAAACCTGCACAAATTACAACACCCCTTTTTTACATATACATAAAAAAGAGGTCGGAAATGCGATTGTAAAAGCAACAAATTTATTTATCTATAAGGTAATTCTATTGACAAAAAGTACAAATTGTGGTATAATTCAATAGAATTTAGATTACTACAGGTGCGCCGCACCTTAAAAGAAAGGAAAATTTCAGATGTCCGATAAGACAATGGATTTAACAACCGAAAACTTTTATGAACGAGATTACGTTGATGACGAATTCGGCATAGCTCTTAAGGGTTATCTTTTAGCACGTTTCGTTTTCGGCGTTGTTTGCGCGTTTGCCTCTTTAGGTGCGCTCCTTTGCCTCATTCTCGGTCATATCTTCCCTAATGAAATTATCAGCAACCTTACAGGTCTTAATACGGCTGCGGTTGACACGAATTACATGGGTTACATGATAGCCGCTTGGGGTCAGGTAGCTTACTCCCTTTTAGGTACAGTTGCTGTTTTAATGCTTATGATTAAACGCAATAAGCTGTTCGCTATCATAGATACAGTGCTTTTCGTAGTGTTCTTTGCAGTTGCACTTATTCTTGGTGGATTTAACCTTATCGGTGACGGTGCCCCCTGCTGGTTCCTCTACCTTATTCTTAACCCTGTGTGGTCTTTTATCGCATTATTCGTGGGCAAACATTTCAAGTATATGCCCTTTAAATAAGAAAGGAGATTAAAAAATGATTATTGGTAGCTTTTTAAACGCAATTAATATACCGATTGTACCTTACATATTTATTGTCCTAAGTGTGCTGGTTCAGCTAGGCGGTTTCGCTTTCCTAATATACAAGGCTAAAGCGACAAAGTCTATGGATACAGTTAATACCGCAGAAATTGAAAAGGTTACTCACATTGCAGGTACAATCTTCATTATTTACGCTGCAATCGAACTTATCGGTGCCTTTGCTTGTGTAGCAGCAAACGAGGCATGTCGCGGTTTATATCATCGCCCCGTAGGAACTCCTTGTACGTTCTGTAGCGGTGTGGGCGGACATTCAGAAGCCTCCGATATTCTTATGCTTGGCATTTACTTCGATGTATTTATGATTAACAGCTACATCGTTGCAGCAATTACAACCGTAAAGGATTTTCTTGACAAGAAGAAAATCCAGCTTTTGTGATTGATTTATATCGCATCGCTTTAACGTGTTAAAAACAACCGCTGACGGAGAAATCCGTACAGCGGTTAATTTTGTTTATACGGGACTTTTCCCGAAAAGGAGGATATTTTTATGACAATGACGCAGAAAATTCTGGCAAAAGCAGCAGGACTCCCCTCTGTAAAAGCGGGGCAGCTAATTAAGGCTAAGCTTAATATGGTGCTAGGTAACGATATTACAAGCCCTGTCGCTATAAACGAATTTGAAAAGAACGGTTTTAATTCGATTTTTGACAGAAACAGAATTTCTCTCGTTATGGACCACTTTACTCCGAACAAGGATATAAAAGCGGCTCAGCTGACAAAGCAGTGCCGTACATTTGCTAAAAAGTACGACATAAAGAACTATTTTGACGTTGGCGATATGGGTATTGAACACGCACTTCTCCCCGAAAAGGGTCTTATCGCACCCGGCGAGGTTTGTATCGGCGCAGACAGTCATACCTGTACCTATGGCGCTTTAGGTGCATTCTCTACAGGCGTTGGCTCAACTGATATGGCTGCGGGAATGGCAACAGGCGAGGCATGGTTTAAGGTTCCTGCCGCTATTAAGTTCAATCTTAAGGGTGAGCTTAGCAAAAACGTCAGTGGCAAGGACGTAATTTTACATATTATCGGCAAAATCGGTGTTGACGGCGCACTTTATAAGTCTATGGAATTTTCCGGTGAGGGTCTTAAATCCCTTTCCATTGATGACCGTCTTTGTATTGCTAATATGGCAATTGAGGCCGGTGGCAAAAACGGTATTTTCGAGGTTGACGACATTACCCTTGCTTATGTAAACGAGCGTGTTGACCGCCCCTTTGAATATTTCAGTGCTGACAGTGATGATGATTACGAGGAAATTATTGACATTGAACTTGGCGAAATCAAGCCCACAGTTGCTTTCCCTCATCTTCCTGAAAACACAAAGACAATTGATGAAATCACCGAAAAGGTTGTAATTGACCAGGCGGTTATCGGCTCCTGCACCAACGGACGAATCAGCGATATGCGTTCTGCCGCTGAAATTTTAAAGGGTAAGCGCATTGCAGACAACGTAAGATGTATCGTAATTCCTGCAACACAGCAGGTTTATCTTCAGTGCATAAAGGAAGGTCTTGCTGAAATCTTCATTAACGCAGGTTGTGCCTTCAGCACTCCGACTTGCGGCCCTTGTCTTGGCGGTCACATGGGCATTTTAGCGGAAAATGAACGTGCAATTTCTACCACAAACCGCAACTTCGTTGGAAGAATGGGTCATGTAACCTCTGAAGTTTATCTTGCAAGTCCGGTAGTTGCTGCTGCTTGTGCCTTAAAAGGATATATAGGCGCAGATATTTTTGATGAAATTTAAGGAGATAGAAATGGTAAAGCATATTATTATATGGACGCTTAAGGATATGCCCGACAGCGAAAAAGAAACTGTAAAGGCAAGAATAAAAGCAGGTCTTGAGGGGCTTAAGGGAAAAATCGACGGTCTTGTGGAAATAAAGGTGCAGACTGACAGGCTCCCTTCTTCAAACGGTGACCTTATGCTTGACAGCACCTTTACAAGTGCAGAGGCATTAAAAAGCTATGCGGTACACCCCGCACACGTTGAGGTTGCAGACAGAGATGTAAGGCCCTATACAGCAACCCGCAGTTGTATTGATTTTGAGATATGAAAGGAAAATACTATGAACGCACACGGAAAAGTACATAAATACGGCGATAACGTGGATACAGATGTAATTATCCCTGCACGTTATCTTAATACCGCTGACCATAAAGAGTTGGCAAGTCACTGTATGGAGGATATTGACAAAGAGTTTACCGCAAAGGTAAAGGACGGCGACATTATGGTTGCAGGAGCTAATTTCGGCTGCGGCAGTTCACGTGAACACGCACCCATTGCCATTAAGGCAAGTGGCATAAGCTGTGTAATTGCCTCAACCTTCGCAAGAATTTTCTACCGCAACGCAATCAACATCGGTCTTGCAATTTTAGAATGTGACGCAGCAGCAAAGGGTATTTCTGACGGTGACGAGGTAAAGGTTGACTTCGATACAGGCGTTATCACTAACGTTACAAAGGGTGAAACCTATCAGGCTGAACCCTTCCCCGAATTTATCAAGGATATTATAAATAAGGGTGGGCTTTTAAACTCTATCAAGGCTTAACAACAGGAGGTTTTATGCAGACAAAGGACAGATTTGGAAATTTAGTACGGAATATTGAAGATTGGGAAAAGAGGGCTTACCTTCCCGAAGTTAAAAAACTGCTGATAGGGGAATTTATCACAACTCTTGTTGCTGCCCTTATATCTAATTTTATGGTTCTGTATTTTATACAGAAGGTAGACGCACCGCAGCCTATAAAGATTTTTGTAATTGCCCTTTTCGGGGTATTCCCTGCTTTGCTTGTTATTTCAAGTTTAATTAAACTTATCAGAGCCTCAGCAGGAAATATCGGTGTTCTGCATATTTACTCAGAGGATATAGATTTTTCTGCAGGTGACTCAAAAAGACCCTCACGCTATATAAAGGGACATGACGCGGCTACAGGAAAGGTTATTTGCTACTCCATAACCGCAAAGGAATATGAAACCTTCCGCACCCATTTCGGTCACCTTCGGGAAATCGACTATGTTGTAGTTAATGCAAAGAGAATAAAATACAAAAAATACTCCTACTTTTTCAAGCTGAAAAACAGCGGGGTGCCTATTATGGAATCCGCCGTTTATGACAATATTGACAAGAGCGTAAATAATCTGCCCGACAACGGTATGTTAAGTGTAAGAAGACGCTGAAGAAAGGCGGTGCGCAAATGCAAGACAGGTTCGGAAATGAAATACGAATAATGTCCGAAGAAGAAAAATCCATATATGAGCCTGAAATTAAAACTATAATATGGACAGAAATACTTTCAATTGTTTTACCTGCATTGGCTCTCATTTTCATGCTGTTGTATATTGTGCGGATTTCTCCACAGGATTTGCCGCCGTTTACATTTGTAGTAGTTATACTTGTTCTTGTTGGTATTTTAGTTATTAACAACAGTGCCATAAACTTATATCATGCCCTTAAGGGCAATTTGGGTATTTTGCATATCAGTACAGATAGTGTCGGCTCTTCCTCAAAACGGTCAAGAAAACCCGCTTATTACATAGCAGGTCGGGAGTTTGGTACAGACAAGCAGATTTGCTACCCCATAAGAGGAAAACATTACAGGGCTCTTCGTGACGATTTCAGAAAGCTGAGAGAAATTGATTATATCGTAGTTTGTCCTGATAAAATCAGCTACATTAATAACTGGTTTTACTACAATCTGAGAAATCACGGTATACCCATTGTAGAAACTGCAGTTTATGACAGTATTGAAACAGCAGTAAACAATTTGTTCAGTAGAAGAGGTTGAAGAAAGGAAACAATTATGGAAAAAAATATAGCAGTAATCAAGGGTGACGGTATCGGTCCTGAAATTGTAACTGAGGCTATTAAAGTAATAGATAAAGCAGCACAGAAATATGGTCACACCTTCAATTATGAACAGCTCCTTATGGGTGGCTGTTCAATTGACGCAAACGGTGTTCCCCTTACTGATGAAACAATTGAACGCTGCAAGGCGGCAGACGCTGTGCTTATGGGGTCTATCGGCGGAAATACTACCACCTCTCCCTGGTATAAGCTCCCCCCTAATCTTCGCCCTGAGGCAGGTCTTTTAGGCCTTCGTAAGGCGCTTGGATTGTTTGCAAATCTGCGCCCCTGCGTATTATTCGGACAGCTCAGTGACGCTTGTCCCTTAAAAAAAGAAATCAGCGCAAAGGGCTTTAATATGCTCATTATGAGAGAGCTGACAGGCGGTCTTTACTTCGGCGAAAGAAAAACCGAAGAAATTGACGGCGTTATGACAGCAATCGACACCCTTAAATATGACGAAAAGGAAATCAGACGTATAGCCATAAAGGCTTTTGATGTGGCAATGCAGCGCCGTAAAAAGGTTACAAGTGTAGATAAAGCAAACGTGCTTGACAGCTCCCGCCTTTGGCGTAAGGTCGTTGAAGAGGTTGCAAAGGATTACCCCGAAGTGACTTATGAACACATGCTGGTTGATAATGCCGCTATGCAGCTTGTAAAGGACCCTGCACAGTTTGATGTAATGGTTACAGAAAATATGTTCGGTGATATTCTTTCCGATGAGGCAAGTATGATTACAGGGTCAATCGGTATGTTGGCATCTGCTAGTATGAATGAAACAAAATTCGGTCTTTATGAGCCAAGCGGCGGCTCCGCACCTGATATTGCAGGACAGGATAAGGCAAACCCTCTTGCTACAATTCTTTCAGCGGCAATGATGCTCCGCTACAGCTTTGATATGCAGACAGAGGCACAGGCTATTGAGGACGCAGTTGACAGAGTTTTGAAAAAAGGCTACCGCACAGTTGATATTATGAGCGAGGGCATGACCCTTGTGGGCTGTAAGGAAATGGGTGACCTTGTAGCTGCGGAAATATAAAGGCTTGACATCAAGCCTTTCAGCTTGTAGAAAAAGTCTTATTTGTCGAAAAATCGAGCGTAGCGAGAAATATAAAAGTTTTCGGTCAAGCCTTTTACAAAAGGCTTGGCGGGGGCAAGGGGCGGCAGCCCCAAATACTCGTGAAAATTGCGAACTACTTAAAAGTAGGGTTTATCGACAGTCTGAAAGGCTTGACATCAAACCTTTTCTGTAATATAATAAAGTGATAGATTATTTTTCCAAGCAAACAAAGAAAGGAATATAAAGTCATGAAGTACGATTTCAGTTCAATTGAGCAGAAATGGCAGAAATACTGGGACGAGCATGATAGCTTTAAAGCTGTTACAGGCAGTCCTAAGCCTAAATTCTATGCTCTTGTTGAATTCCCCTACCCGTCCGGTGCAGGTATGCACGTAGGACATATTAAGGCTTATTCAGGTCTTGAGGTTGTCAGCAGAAAGAAGAGATTACAGGGCTATAACGTTCTCTTCCCCATTGGCTTTGACGCTTATGGTCTGCCCACAGAAAACACTGCTATCAAGACAGGTGTTCACCCCCGTCAGGTAACAGATAACAACATTGCAAAGTTCACAAGTCAGCTTAAAAAGGTTGGTTTCTCTTTCGACTGGTCAAGAGTTGTTGACACTACCGAAGAAGATTATTACAAGTGGACACAGTGGATTTTCCTTAAGATGTTTGAAAACGGACTTGTTTTCCGTGATAAGACACTTGTAAACTACTGCCCTAGCTGTAAGGTTGTTCTCTCTAACGAGGACTCTCAGGGCGGTAAGTGCGATATTTGCCACAGCGACATTGTTCAGAAGGAAAAGGAAGTATGGTATCTCCGTATTACCGAATACGCAGACAAGCTCTTACAGGGTCTTGACGGTGTTGACTTCCTGCCTAACATCAAGCTTCAGCAGGAAAACTGGATTGGCAAATCCGTAGGTGCTTTTGTTGAATTCAAAATTAAAGAGCAGGACGAAATGCTCCGTATTTATACAACCCGCCCTGATACTCTTTACGGTGTAACCTTTATGGTTATTGCCCCTGAACACCCCATTATCGAAAAATACCGTGACAGCATCGCAAATATTGACGAGCTGGATAAATATAAGGAAGAATGCAGTCTTAAGAGCGAGTTTGAAAGAACACAGCTTGTAAAGAACAAGACAGGCGTTAAAATTCAGGGTCTTACTGCTATCAATCCCCTTACTGAAAAGGAAATCCCCGTTTATGTTGCCGACTATGTAATGATGAGCTACGGCACAGGCGCAATTATGGCTGTTCCTGCTCATGATACACGTGACTATGACTTCGCTAAGAAGTTCGGTATCGACATCATTGAAGTAATCAAGGGCGGCGATATTGAAAAAGAGGCTTACACAGGCGACGGCGAAATGGTCAACAGCGGTATTCTTAACGGTATCGACAATAAGAAGGACGCTATCGCAAAGGTGTTGGAAGTGCTTAAGGAAAAGGGCGTCGGCGAGGCAGGTGTTCAGTTCAAGATGAAGGACTGGGCATTCAATCGTCAGCGTTATTGGGGTGAGCCTATCCCGATTGTACACTGCCCTGATTGTGGTATTGTTCCTGTTCCTTATGAGGAATTACCCTTAAAACTTCCGCCTGTTGAAAACTTCCAGCCAGGTACAGATGGCGAAAGCCCTCTTGCTAAGATTGATTCATTCGTAAACTGCAAGTGTCCTAAGTGCGGACATGACGCAAAGCGCGAAACTGATACAATGCCTCAGTGGGCAGGTTCTTCCTGGTATTTCTTACGCTACTGTGACCCCAATAACGGCGACGCTTTAGCATCTAAAGAGGCGCTTGACTACTGGATGCCTGTTGACTGGTACAACGGCGGTATGGAGCATGTTACACGTCACCTTATCTACTCACGTTTCTGGCACAAGTTCCTTTATGATATTGATGCAGTAAATACATCTGAGCCTTATGCAAAGAGAACTGCACAGGGCCTCATCTTAGGACCTGACGGTGTAAAAATGAGTAAGTCAAGAGGCAATGTTGTTGACCCTAACGACGTTGTTGACGAATATGGTGCAGACGTATTAAGGGTTTATGTACTCTTTATGGGCGACTACGAACAGGCTGCGCCCTGGAGTGAAAGTAGCCTTAAGGGCTGTAAGAGATTCCTTGACCGTATCTGGAATATGCAGGATATTTTAGTTGACGGTGACGAATTCAGCAAGGAATTATCCGCTCCTCTCCACAGAACAATCAAGAAGGTTTCTGAGGATATTGAGGCTCTTAAGTTCAATACAGCTATTGCAGCTATGATGGCGCTTGTAAATGCAATATACGAAAAGGGCAGCATCAATAAGGCTGAACTTAAGGCGCTTATCACAATCCTTAACCCCTTCGCTCCTCATATCACCGAAGAAATGTACAGCAACGTATTCGGCGGCATTCTCTCTGAACAGAGCTGGGCTGAATATGATGAGGCTCTTTGTGTTGAGGAAACCGTTGAGGTTGTTGTTCAGGTAAACGGTAAGGTAAGAGCAAAAATGAATATCCCTGCTGATATGGGTCAGGAAGATATGATTAAAACAGCTCTTGAAAATGAAACAATTAAGCCTATGGTTGAAGGTAAGACAATTGTTAAGTCTATCGCAGTACCTAAAAAGCTGGTAAATATTGTTGTAAAATAAAACAAGGCGGCAATCACAATGTGGTTGCCGCTTTTAGCTTGTCAAAAAGTATTCTTTCTCAAAAAACGAGCGCAGCGAGAAATCTAAAAGTTTTCGGTGCAGTTTACTGTTAGCCTTCTTTCCAAAAGGGTTGGCGGGGGCAAGGGGCGGCAGCCCCAAATGCTCGTGAAAATTACGCACTACTTAAAAGCAGGGGTTATCGACATAAAATAAAGCAAGGCGGCAATCACAATGTGGTTGCCGCTTTTCTTATCCTATAAAAAATTCCTTATACCCCATACTCTCTGCCGACTTTTTCATGGATTTAATTTCATCTGTTGTAAATTCCTTGCCGTTTACAAGGGGGATAAACTGATAACTGCCCTGCTTTGATTTTGCTTTGCTCATTACCACTTCCAAGAGTGACCCTGCCTCTGCGGGATAACCCTCTTCGCCGGTGAAAGCCTCTCGGCTTATGCGGACAAGGACCTTGTTTTTAAGCTCCTTGTTTTTCAGCACCTCTGTTGTGCCGGACAGTATATCCTCTGCCTTTACCTCAATATATGCCTTTTCGGCAACAACGCCTGAAAGCATTTTATATCGGTTTGCGTCAAAATATTTTCCTGCTATATATTCCCTGTCATAAGGCTGAAAATTGGGGAAAATAATATTGGTCTGTATAATCTCTGAAAAACCTGCCGCTATAAGTTCGTCTGTAATTGCCTTAATATAGTCCTTTGTTGCCTGGCTTTCAGGATTTGCCCATCTTGTTGGCGCTCCGGCGGAATAATCAAGCCATGATACATTTTCCTCATTTACTATTTTATAGCTCATGTCGGGGATTGCAATGCAGCCGCCGTTATCTGCAAGTGTAGATACCTTTGCAATAGGAGTAAGTCCGTTTTCCTTAAGAACACTGCTGATTTCTTCAGCGGTGAGAGTGCCTATGACGGCCTCTGTCCCCTGCAAGGATTCAAGGTTTGTTGCATAACGCAGGTTTCCTTTATCGTCCTTCATCAGAATAACCGCCGCTGTAAAGCCCTCTGCTGACGACTTTGCCGCATAAGCGGAAAGAGCTGCGGAATTTGTCAACGCTGCCGAAGGTACCTCTGTAGCATATATATTTCCGTTATTAACAGGCTTTTCTGTTACGGTTGTTGTGGTTTCTGCAGGAGCAGTTGTTATTTCAGGTGAAACTACTTCCTCTTCGGGTGTACTATCCTCAGGCGGTGTCCATTCAGGTGTATCGCCTAATTCCGTGTTGTTATCAAAGTAATTAAGCAGTGGTTTTCCCAAGCAATATCCGAAAAAAGCAATTGCCAACAACAAAATTACTGTCAGCACTGCACCGAGAATTTTCTGTGCCTTTGTTTTTTTCTTAGGGTACAGATTTAATTTGTTTCTTTTTATTTTTCTGCCGTAGTTCTTTCTGCTTTTCAAAATAATCCTCCCCTCTTTATCCTCCTTTGGTTACACAGCGGAGGTTGTATAGCCTGTAAATGCGTAAAGTGCAAGTGACAAAATGCCAACATACACTATCATAATAGGAAATCCTCTGAAAGCAGCAGGTACAAGCGGTGAATTAAGTCTTGGTGCTGCAATATAAAGAAGATATGCGGCAATAAGAAAACCTATGCCTGTGCCAAAGCCATAACCAATGTAAGAAAAAATGTCCTGTCCCTGCTGTGACGAAAGGAAAAGTGCGCCGATTACAGAACAGTTAAAAACCGAAAGATGAACGTATTTTTTTAGCGCACGGAACACTTTCGGGAAAAATCTCCATATAAGTACCAATGATACGATATATACAGCACTCACTATTGCAACATATAAAATCGGCATAAAAA
>JAZUOE010000107.1:0-6539 GCA_045604505.1 Ruminiclostridium sp.
GAAAGCTCGCTGGTACCGGAGCACATGACCTGGGCACGCATTTTTACGGTTTCACCCGCTTCCATGCCCATGATCGCCGCTACCTTTTTCGCAGTTTCCGCACCGCCTACCGTACAGCCGTTGACAGGTGCTTCCCCTTTGACAACCGCTTCCGCATAGCCGGGACAGCCTGTGTAACCGCAGCCGCCGCAGTTTGCACCGGGCAGAGCCTCTGTTATCTTCTCAACAGTTTCGTCGGTTTTTACATACAAAAGCTTAGATGCAACCGTCAGCAGAATACCCGCTAAAGCGCCGAGTATCAGAAAAAATAAAATCGGAAATAAGTATTGTTCCATATAAACAACCTTTCATGAAGTTATCAGGCACCAAAAATACCGTCAACAATTCCGCCAAAGCCCACAAAGGACAATGATGTAATTGACGCAGCAATCAGTGTTATAGGCGTTCCTCTGAGTGCTTTCGGAACATTGCACTTTTCAATTCTTCCGCGAACGCCTGAGAATATAACCATTACAATTAAAAATCCTAAACCACCCGCAAGTGCATTTGTGATTGATTCAAGGAAGTTATATTCGTTATCAATATTAAGGATTGTAACGCCTAAAACGGCACAGTTTGTAGTAATCAGGGGCAGGTACACACCAAGCGACTTATATAAGGGCGGAATGTACTTTTTAAGCACCATTTCCACCACCTGAACAAAGGACGCTATAATGAGAATAAAGCAGATTGTGTTCAGGTATGTAATGTTCAGAGGGACCAAAATACCGTAGTAAATGGGATATGTAACCGCACTTGCACCAACCATTACAAATGTAACTGCAAGACCCATTCCCACTGCACCTGATGATGTTTTTGAAACACCGAGAAAAGGGCAGATTCCATAGAATTTACATAAAATAAAGTTTTCTGTAAGTATTCCTGTAAGGAGTATAATCATCAGATTTTTAGCAATCTCCACCGGCTGATTCCTCCTTTACCGCAAATTGGCAGCTAGACTTGCCGGGACAATTTGCACAATCAATTTTCTTAGGCTTTTTGCCTGTCAGCTTTCCGACAATGGCAATAACACAGCCTAGTGTGAAAAAGCCACCTGCAGGGAGAATAAATATTGTCATAGGTTCAATAAAATCAGGAGCAATATCCATTCCGAACCACTTGCCTGTTCCTAAAATCTCACGGATTGAACCTACAATAATAAGTGAACAGGTAAAACCTAATCCCATTCCAAGTCCGTCAAGGACAGAGGGGAGAATTTTATTCTTACAAGCAAACATTTCCGCTCTGCCGAGAATAATGCAGTTTACGGTTATAAGGCTTAAGAATACGCCTAATTCCTTCGCAAGGTCGGGAATAAATGCGTCTAAAAGCAGACTTACAAGTGTAACAAACCCCGCAATAATTACGATAAAACAAGGCAGTCTTACCGTATCGGGGATAACCTTTTTGAGAAGTGAGATTACAAAGTTGGAGCAAACAAGAACAAAGGTTGTGGCAAGGCCCATTCCAAGTCCGTTTTCAGCCATTGTAGTAACCGCCAAAGTGGGGCACATACCCAAGAGCATGACAAGATTAGGGTTTTCTTTTATCAGACCCTTTGTAAATTCCTTCATATAGCTCATCTTACCGCCCCCATTTCTTTGTATACTGAAACAGCCGTATTTACCGCCTCAGCAACACCCTTTGATGAATATGTTGCGCCTGTAACAGCCTCAATTTCATTTTCTGATGAGGGTGCTTTTTTGACTATGGTTACTTCGCTGTCCACACCTGTAAATCTGTCAAGAAAAGCCACGTCATCTACTTTTGTGCCAAGACCGGGTGTTTCGGAAATCGAAACAATAGTTACACCCATTACTGAGCCGTCGTTATTCATAGCTATCAGCAAGTCAAGACCGTCCTTATTATAGCCGTCAGCCACAATCTGAAATGCAACCGTACCGTCAGATTTTTTCACCAGTTTCTGTATTTCATCAGGCTTTTCTATAGCATAGCCCTCAGCCTTCCAGTCGGTAACAATTTCATACTCACCCTCACCCATAAGAAAAACGCACTTTTCCTTAAGTTCGTCGGTGAGAATACCTGATGTATCCACGTAAGTCAGATTATATGTCACAATCAGCAGCGCAGAAACGATTGTCATAATCAATGAGAGAACCAGAACAGGTTTAATTTTTGAAATCATTTGCTGTCTGCCCCCCTCTTTACGCCAAAAGGACGATTCATTGTTAATTTATCAATCTGAGGAGTAAGAATGTTCATAATAAGTATTGCATAGGAAACACCTTCAGGATATGAGCCAAACTCACGTATAACAAAGGTTATAAGTCCACAGCCAACTGCAAAAATGCACTTGCCTTTTGTTGTGAGAGGGGTTGTAGCGTAATCGGTTGCCATAAATACAGCGCCTAACATTAAACCACCTGACATAATCTCCATAAGTACGTCATTGCCGCATAAAAAGCTGCACAGTGCCACTGTTCCTATATAAATAACAGGTGTTACAGGGTTGATTATTTTCAGGGAAATGAGATAAATTCCGCCAAGAAGAATTGCCGCAACGCAGGTTTCTCCTATACAACCGCTCCTGAGCCCTAAAAACATATCAAGATATGAGGGTAAATCAGCGTCCATAGATAATGGGGTTGCACTTGCTACAGCGTCAGCACCATCTACATAATGAAAAGGCGCTACCCAGCTTGTCATCTGAGAGGCAAAGGAAAGCATAAGAACAATTCTTGCTGTAATGGCAGGATTTGCGAAATTCTGACCGATACCGCCGAAAAATTGTTTCACAACTATAATAGCAACCGCACTGCCTATTGCCGCCATGTAAACAGGCAGATTTACGGGCAGGTTAAGTCCAAGCAGAACGCCTGTTACAACTGCCGATAAATCGGAAACCGTCTGCTCCTTTTTGGTTATCAGATTGAAAATATATTCAGAGATAACGCAGAAGGTTGCGCAAAGTACAACTAAAAGCAATGCTCTCAGACCAAAAATAACCGTACCCGCAACAACAGAGGGAAACAGCGATATAATAACATGGAGCATTATCTTTTGAGTTGAAACAGTGCTTTTGATATGGGGTGAGGGTTCAATTAAAAAACTCTTCATTAATTATATCCTTTCAGCCTCAGGCTTTATTTTCACGAAGAAAAGCCTTTGCCAACTGATTTTTTTCTGAAATATTGCGCTTTGCGGGGCATACAAATGTACAAGCACCACAATTCATGCACAGATTAATGTTCAATTTTTCCAACAGCTTTGCATCTTTTGCGTCATAAGCATGTTCAAGCTCTGTTGGCATAAGACCCATTGAACAAGCACGGACACATCTGCCGCAGCGTATACAGGCTGTCTGTACGCTTTGCTTTGTGTCACTAAAGAGCAGAACAGCATTATTTGTCTTAGAAACAGGCATATTTTCGTCATATACGCAGGTTCCCATCATAGGACCGCCCATAAGAACACGGTCAGGCTGCTTTCTTATATTTGCGGCAGCGATAACGTCCTTGACAGTTATGCCGACGGGGACAATAAAATTAGCCGGTTTATTTACAATAGGTCCGTCAACTGTTATACGGCGCTTTATAAGGGGAATACCTGTTTTTATGTAGTCATATATAAAGGCAACCGTTGAGCAGTTTATAACAATGCAACCTGCTGACATAGGCAGCTTTCCTGCCTCAACAACTCTTCCTGTTGTGTTATAAATCAGCACCTTTTCGGCACCCTGAGGGTAGTTTGATTTAAGTTTCATAACAGTGATATTGCTGTCGTTTTTTGTCAGCTCTGTCATTTTGCTGATTGCTGCAGGTTTGTCTGCCTCAATGCCTATTACGGCACGTTCAAGCCCAAGCTTATCAAGTATTACACGAACACCTGCCGCAATTTTTTCGCCCTCTTCCATAAATGCACGGTAGTCGGAATTTATATAAGGCTCACACTCTGCACCATTTACAACAAGAGTGTCTATTTTTACATTTTCAGGGTAGTCAAGCTTTACATAAGTAGGAAATCCTGCTCCGCCAAGACCTACAGAGCCGCTCATTCTTACTGCGTTTATGAAATCCTTACGGGTTTCGATAACAGGGGGCTTTATATCCTCTGAAAGCTCCTGACGCAGCTCCGTTTCGATAACAACAGCCTTATTGCGCTTACCGAAAACATTCATAATTTCAGTTATTTCCTTGACTGTACCGGTTACGCTTGAGTGTACAGGCGCAGAAATTACCGCGTCACTGTAGCCTATAAGCTGCCCTGTTTTAACATGGTCCCCTGCCTTAACCAATGGCTCACAAGGTACACCGCCATGCTGTGACATACTTATAATAACCTTTTCAGGCAGCTTGATATTAGTTGACTGAACTTCAGCAGCACTGTTGAAATGGGGGAGTTTTATGGATTTGAGTTTCATAAAATTTACCTTTACAAAATTATTTATCAGCCTATGTCCTTAAGTGAGTCAATAAGCTCTGTTATGCGTCCTGAGGGGCGCTCAAAATAAGTGTTGTCTATGCTGTAGACGTTACCGTTGACAACCGCTGTAAGCTGACTATACACCTCATCGGCAAGAAGGTCATCTATTGTATAATTGCTGTTAAGAAGTATCAGGTCAGGCTGAAATTCCACAAGATACTCCTTTTCATATCCGTACTTAATACCCGGCTCACCTATATTTGTGCCGAAAGCAGACAAAACGGAATGTTCAAAAGTATCTCCTGTTGCAACAGAAAGTCCCTCTGTTATGTAAACAAAGCTGCCTAATGCCACAGTATCCGCATTCAGCATTGCCTCAATTTCAGCAAAATACTTGTTCCCTGTTTCCTCAGCATTAAAGGTTCCCTCAAATATAAGTCCCATTGCCTTATAAATCCCGCTGAATTCCTCTATAGAAGTAGGATATGGTATATAAATCGTTTTAATTCCGTTTTCTTTTAATTTGTACTGTTCCTTAAGAGGAATAGCAGTTGCAGTAAAAAGCAGTTCAGGTGAAAGTGAAATTATAGCGTCAACATCAGGGTTTGAGGGACGGCCTATATCTGTTACAAGAGCGGTTTCTTCGGGGTAGTCGCAATAACTGCCCTTGCCGACAAGCTTGTCGCCGTAACCCATTTCATAAATAATTTCAGTCAGGGACGGAGAAAGACTTGCTACACGCTCCGGCGCTTTTTCAATTATAACGTCATTGATAATTACAGGAAAGGGCTGTGGTTCAGGCTCTTGCTCTGTAATTTCAGTTGTAACAATAGCGGGAACTGTTTCCTCTGTTTTATCGGGAGTTTCTACTCGTATATCGCAGCCGCAAAGCAGCAAACATGCAGAAATCAACAGCAGAATTCCTTTATTTATCTTTTTCAAGGTATCACCTTTCTTTTACATATCATCTGTGCTTAATCCAAGCTCAATTCTTGATTGCAGCGTGTCCGCAAACTGCTTTGCTGTGCGGGGTGAACGTCCGCATTTCTTTAAAGCAAAACGCTCTGCCAACATATATAGCTGTTCGCTGCAAATATCTATTTTTCTGTCCTCACAAATCTGTTTTACAATATCAAGATATTCCTTTTTATCAGGAGAAAGGAATGTTATATACAGCCCGAAACGGTCTACAAGCGATGTATTTTCGTCACGTGCGTCTGCGGCGTGAACTTCATCACCTGTTCGCTCCGACTGAGTTTCTTTAATAATATGACGGCGGTTTGTAGTTGCGTAAATCAGACAATTTTCAGGGGCAATCTGAACTGAACCTTCCAAAATCTGTTTAAGCTGACTATATCCTGCGTCGTCCTCGCTGAAGGTTATATCATCAATGAAGATAATGAATTTCAGCGGATTATTTCTCACCATATCATATATTGCATAAATTTCGGAAATAGAACTTTTAGGAACCTGAATAATCCTGAGTTCGGGGTACTCGTTTACGATTGCCTTAACGGTACTTGATTTACCTGTTCCTCTGTCACCGTACAAAAGCACATTCTGCGCTCTTTTGCCGTTAATAAATGCTACGGTATTATCAATAATCTTCTGACGCTGCATTTTATAATTTTTAAGGTCACTAAGACGTACTTTATCCGACTTCAACGCAGGTTTAAGCTCCTTGTTTTCTAACACAAAAGCCTTATTTTCTGCGAAAAATCCGTTTCCGAACCTTTCAGAAAATGCAACAACCGCCTCAACGCTGACCGCTGTATCACCCTTTTCGTATTTCGGAAAGCTAATATCATCATTTATAGAAAATTTGCTCTTTAAAAAGGAAATAATTTCCTCTGAATCGGTAGAGGCAATCCTCGAAAGAGCTGAAATATCGTTCTTGACCGCCTCAAACAACTCCCCCTTGCGTGTAAGGATATAGTTGCTCAAAATGGGGTTGTTACAGTTGGTAATAAGAAAAAATATGTAATCACTTAAGGTTTTATTCTTTGAAAGAAGTGTATAGCAGATTTCTGTATAGCTTTCGACCGCAATCCCACAATCATCAGAAAAAATATTCATAAAACATTTTACAAGAGGATCCCTTTTATACTCCTTGCAGC
>JAZUOE010000108.1:0-3662 GCA_045604505.1 Ruminiclostridium sp.
ATTGATTATTAAATCCGAAAATAAATGAAAAGGAAAGTTTTATAAATGTTAGATAAATTAAAAACAGCAGAGGAACGCTACGAAGAAATTAATGAAAAGCTTATGGAACCTGATATAGTCAACGACCAGGCACAATATAAGGCTTTAATGAAAGAATATAAGACACTCACACCTCTTGTAGAAAAATATCGTGAGTATAAAAAGGCATCAGATGATTTTGAAGAGGCAAAGGAAATGCTCAGCGAGGGCGGAATTGACAAGGATTTTAAGGAAATGGTTCAGCTTCAGTACGAAGAAAACAAGGAGTTGCTTGAACAGTATACAGAAGAACTTAAAATTATGCTGTTGCCTCGTGACCCTGATGATGACAGAAACGTAATCATTGAAATACGTGGCGGTGCAGGTGGTGAAGAGGCGGCTCTTTTTGCTAATTCGCTGTTCAGAATGTATACAATGTATGCACAGACTAAGGGCTGGAAAATGGAGATAGTAAGTGCTAATCCTACAGAACTCGGTGGTTATAAGGAAATAAGCTTTTCCATTGAGGGCGAGGGCGCTTATGCAAAATTAAAATATGAAAGCGGTGTACATCGTGTTCAGCGCGTTCCTGAAACTGAAACACAGGGCCGTATTCACACTTCTACAATTACTGTTGCTGTTCTCCCTGAAATGGAAGAAGTGGACGTTGAAATTAACCCTGCTGACCTTGAATATCAGACATTCCGTTCTAGTGGTGCAGGTGGTCAGCATATCAACAAAACAGAATCTGCAATCCGAATTATTCATCACCCTACAGGTGTTATTGTTGAATGTCAGGAAGAAAGAAGTCAGCACAAAAATAAGGATAAGGCAATGAAAATGCTTTACACAAAGCTGTACGAGGCAAAGCTCAACGAACAGACAAGCAAAATTGCTGCAGAAAGAAAAATTCAGGTTGGTACAGGTGACCGTTCTGAAAGAATAAGAACATATAATTACCCTCAGAGCCGTGTTACCGACCATAGAATCGGCTTGACACTTTATAAATTGGAGCAGATGTTGAACGGTGATTGTGATGAGGTATTTGATGCTTTAGCAATTGCTGACAGAGCTGCAAAGTTAGCAGGAGCGGAGGCGAATTCCTGATGGAAACCTTGCTTTTAAAGGCTTGTCCTGAACAATATGAAAAAGCTGTTTCTCTTTTAAAACAGGGTGAGGTTGTTGCAGTTCCTACAGAAACGGTGTACGGTCTTGCCGCTAATGCGTTTGATGTTAATGCGGTTAAGAAAATTTTTGAGGCAAAAGGCAGACCTCAGGATAATCCCTTAATTCTTCATATTGGTAATTTTAATATGCTGCATGACATAACAGATAATATTCCTGATATTGCTTTGAAGTTAGCAAAAGAATTTTGGCCCGGTCCGTTAACTATGATTTTTTTGAGAAAGGAAAATGTGCCGTCAGAAACTTGCGGTGGCTTAGATACTGCTGCGGTTCGTATGCCTGATAACGAATTTACACGCATATTGATTGAAAAGTGTGGATTTCCCCTTGCGGCTCCTTCAGCGAATACGTCAGGACTTCCAAGCCCTACATCTGCAAATCATGTTTTTTCTGATATGAACGGAAAAATTCCCATGATTATTGATGGTGGTGAGTGCATTTGCGGGGTAGAAAGCACAGTAATATGTTTTGAAGAAAACACAATAAGGGTGTTAAGACCCGGCGCGGTAACTCCTGAAATGCTTAGTGAATTTGCAGATGTAGTTATTGATAACGGGGTTTTAAAGCAGATGTCTGCTGATGAAAAAGTACTATCACCGGGAATGAAATATAAGCACTATTCACCTAAAGCAGAGGTATATATTGTTGATGGAGAAGATGAAATTTTTTCTCAGTTTATATGCGATAAATTGACCGCAAATAAAAAGGTTGCAGTTTTATGTGGTGATGAATCTATTCCCGATACTGTAATAAAACTTCCCTATGGAAGTTCATCGGCAGAGCAGGGCGAAAATCTTTTTTCAAGCTTACGAATGGCAGATGAGCTTAACTGTGATGAGGTTTATGTAAAAATGCCTGAAAAAACAGGTTTTGGACTTGCTGTTTACAACCGACTTTTACGTGCGGCAGCATTCCGTGTAATCAAATTGTAATTGAGGTGGTTTCGGATTGTTTACTGATAATGATGCTTATATAGTTGGACTTACCGGTATGTCCGGAGCCGGAAAGACAACTGCTTGTAACGTATTTTCAGATTGTGGCTTTGCTGTAATCAATTGCGATGCGGTTTCAAGAATTGTAGTTGAAAAGGGTAAACCTGCACTTAATGAATTAGTAAAGCATTTTGGAAATAATATTATACTTCCTGACGGAAATCTGAACCGAAGAGGTCTTGGAAATCTTATTTTTTCTGATGAAAAGGCAAGATTTTTGTTTAATAGCATTATTTATCCTTATATTTCGTATGAAATGATAACTACTGCTATAAAATATATTAAAGAGGGCTATCGTTGTATTTTGCTTGATGCGCCAACATTGTTTGAAAGCGGTACTGACTCATTTTGCAATGCAATCGTCAGTGTTGTTGCTGATAGGGATAAGTGCATAGAAAGAATTATGGCACGTGATAATTTGAGCTTTACAGAGGCGGAAAACAGGCTTAAATCGCAATACCCGCCTGAATTTTATATGGAACGGTCAGATTATTGTGTTGAAAATAAAGATTCGGTTGAAATACTTAAGGCTGAGATAAAAAATATTGCTGAAAAAATCGGAGAAATAAATGCGTAGAAAAAAGAATAAAACAAGCTTGTTTATATTCATAATTGTATTTATTATTATTGTTATTACAGCGATAATAATAGGTATTGATACTGCAAAGCAGCTTGAATATGAACATAAACTAGCTATGCACCCAAAAAAATACAGCGAATATGTAGAAAAATATGCGGCTGAATATGAAATAGATGAAGATTTGATATATGCAGTTATAAAAACAGAAAGTGACTTTGATAACAATGCAGTTTCAAACGTTGGCGCACGTGGTTTAATGCAGATTATGGGAGAAACATTCGATTGGATTAAATTCAGATTGGGTGATAAAGATACAGTTTATGACGATATGTTTGACCCTGAAATGAATATCCGTTACGGAGCATATCTTGTTGATTATCTTCTTGAAAAATTCGGAGATAAGGATACAGCAATTGCCGCATATCATGCCGGAGCAGGGTGCGTAGACGGTTGGCTTGAGGATAAAGAAAACTCAGCAGACGGAAAAAGACTTGATAACATTCCGAGCAACGCAACAGCTCATTATGTTAATAAAATCAACAGTGCATTAACAAATTATAAGGAGTTATACACTGATTAAAGAAAGGATTAAATAATATGGAACAGCAGAAAAATGCAAAGGAATTAAAGGAAAGATTATTTTTAAAGCGTAAAAATACTTACGAAGAAATGCATGAAGATGAAATCGAAAAAGCAATAGAATTCTGCGAGGGATATAAAGAATTTCTTGATGTAGCAAAAACAGAAAGAGAGGCGTGTGCTGAGGCTGTAAGAATTGCTGAAAGCAACGGTTTTAAGGCATTTCAGAAGGGTGTAAGATATAATGCCGGTGACAGAGTGTATCTTAACAACAGAGGAAAATCTATTATTCTTGCAGTAATCGGCAG
>JAZUOE010000109.1:0-3974 GCA_045604505.1 Ruminiclostridium sp.
CTCTTTTTAAGCGCACCTGTCCATGCAAAAATAGTTGCAACAGAGTTTGTAGATGTTTCTTCACCCTTAAGGTGCTTATAGTAATGTCTTGTAACAGTACCGTGTGCTGCCTCATATTCCTAAATTCCGTCAGGAGAAACAAGCACACTTGTCATCATACCAAGACTGCCGAATGCTGTAGCAACCATGTCGGACATAACGTCACCATCATAGTTCTTACAAGCCCAGATGTAACCGCCCTCAGAACGTACAACTCTTGCTACTGCGTCATCAATAAGTGTGTAGAAGTATTCAATACCTGCTGCCTCAAACTTAGCCTTGTATTCTGCCTCATAAATTTCAGCAAAAATATCCTTGAATGTGTGGTCATACTGCTTAGAAATTGTATCCTTAGTAGCAAACCATAAATCCTGCTTTGTATCAAGTGCAAAGTTGAAACAAGCTCTTGCAAAGGACGCAATACTTGCGTTTATGTTGTGAAGACCCTGAATGATACCGTCGGAACCCTTGAAATTATGGATAAGCTGACGGGTTTCATTTCCGTCCTTATCTGTAACAACAAGCTCACACTTAGAACCGTCAGCAACCTTCATTTCGCTGTTCTTATATACATCACCGTAAGCGTGACGAGCGATTGTGATAGGCTTTGTCCATGTAGGGATAAGAGAATTGATGCCCTTTACAATGATAGGCGCACGGAAAACTGTACCGTCGAGAATTGCACGGATTGTACCGTTAGGAGATTTCCACATTTCCTTAAGGTTATACTCTGTCATTCTCTGTGCATTAGGTGTGATTGTTGCGCACTTAACAGCCACGCCGTACTTCTTTGCAGCATTTGCACTGTCAATTGTAATCTGGTCATTTGTTTCATTTCTCTTTACAAGACCTAAATCATAATACTCTGTTTTAAGGTCTACGTAAGGATTTAAAAGAATATCCTTAATCATCTGCCAAATGATTCGGGTCATTTCGTCGCCGTCCATCTCAACGAGAGGAGTTGTCATCTGAATTTTAGCCATTGGTATCTACCTCCAAAATTTAATAATTAATATTCACACGATATTTTACGGTATCGCAAAGATTATTTCTGATTTTCCGTCAGAACAGTTATTTATTGCTTTTTCAAACAAAGGGAGAATGTCCTCTCTATTGTTTCCGTAAGCACCGCAGCCGAATGCTCCTAAAATAATAACATCAGGCTTTTTTGAAACAGCAAAAGAAACTATTTTTTCTATTCTTCGTTCCATAATTTTATTAGTTTTTTGCCTTGACATAAAAATCAACTCCGTCCTATTGACGGCAGGGCAAGTAATAAAATTACAAAGAACAGGCCGCTCAAGATACTCACCGCTGTCATCTCTGATTACAGGAACATTTTCTGAATAAATCATTCCGTCCGTGTAATCTGCAATAAAGTGCTTACGATTTACAGCATAGAACTCTTTAACTGTTTTAATGGTGTAATAAAGCATAGACGCACGGCAAAGTGATTCTTCCTGAGCCTTTGCACCCAAAGCATATCCACCGCCCGGTACTACCCCGTTTGCAAAATTAAGAGCAATTATATTCTTTCCTGCATTACTTAAAATACATTCAACGGTAGTTTGCTTTCTTGTATTATCAGAAAGCACATATTTCTCCTCAGGAACACATTTTACAGGCGTGAAATCGGAAATATATTCCGATTTCATACCTCTGTAAACACCTTGTCCTGTAAGAAATAATCTGTCATTATCCTTCTTTATTCCGATATAATCCATAATCAGAACGAATAATCCTCATCAGAGTCGTCATACTCATCATATTCGTACTCTTCACCGTCTTTGCCGTAGTTGTTTATGAATGTATTGCCGTTGTTGCAGCCAAAACCGCCCTTGTTTCCGATAAGCTGACCTAAGCAGATACCGGCAAAGAAAGACGCTGCTGCAATGGCAATTATTGTCACCTTATTCATAATAACCTCCGATTACTTAAGGCTTTCACGTGTGTAATCAAGTAAACCACCTGCAAGCATAATATCCTTTGTTCTGCCTGTTAATTCGCAAAGAACAGGGATTGCCTTGCCGTTTGTCTTATTAAGAACTGTAAGTTCGGTTGTTCCGTTTTCAACAGCCGCTCTTACACCTTCAATTACAAGGTTATCACCTTCAGCAATGTTTTCATAATCAGCCTCATTTACAAATGTAAGAGGAAGAATACCTGCATTGATAAGGTTTGCTCTATGAATACGTGCAAAGCTCTTTACAAGAACTGCCTTTACGCCAAGATAAAGAGGAGCAAGTGCAGCGTGTTCTCTTCATGAACCCTGGCTTTACTTTGCGCCGCCTACGATAATGCTCTGACCCATTGCCTTTGCTCTTTCGGGGAACTTTTCATCACATACTGTAAAGCAGTAGTTAGAAATTGCGGGAATGTTGGAGCGGAGAGGAAGAATCTTCGCACCTGCGGGCATGATGTGGTCAGTTGTGATATTGTCGCCAACCTTTAACGAACAGCCGCAGTCGATTGTTTCCTGAAGAGGAGCTGTTTCAGGGAAAGGCTTGATGTTAGGACCACGAAGGATTTCTACACTGTCCATATCCTTTTCATCAACAGGAAGAGCAACCATGTTATCGTTGATAATAAACTCTTCGGGGAGCTTGAAATCAGGCATTTCGCCTAATGTTCTTGGGTCTGTAAGAATACCTGTAAGTGCAGATGCAGCAGCAAGTTCGGGAGATACAAGATAAATCTGACCGTCCTTTGTACCACTTCTGCCCTCAAAGTTACGGTTGAATGTACGTAAGGAAATACCCTTTGAATTAGGTGACTGACCCATACCGATACAAGGACCACACGCACTTTCAAGGATTCTTGCTCCGGCGTCAATCATAATTGCAAGAGCGCCGTTTTCAGCCAACATATTGAGAACCTGCTTGGAACCGGGTGCAATAGAAAGGGATACGTCAGGGTGTACTGTCTTACCCTTTAAAATATGTGCAACCTTCATCATGTCAAGAAGTGAGCTGTTTGTGCAGGAACCGATACATACCTGGTCAATTTTCATAGGTCCGATTTCCTCAACGCTCTTAACGTTGTCAGGAGAATGAGGACAAGCAGCAAGAGGAACAAGTTCAGAAAGATTAATCTTGATTTCCTCGTCATATTCAGCGTCAGGGTCAGCAGAAAGCTCTACCCATACTTCTTCACGCTTCTGAGCCTTAAGGAACTGCTTTGTGATTTCATCAGAGGGGAAGATTGATGTTGTAGCACCAAGCTCAGCACCCATATTTGTAATTGTTGCACGTTCAGGAACGGAAAGTGTCTTAACACCTTCACCGCAGTATTCGATAACCTTACCTACGCCGCCCTTAACAGACATTCTTCTTAAAACCTCAAGAATAACGTCCTTAGCAGCAACCCAAGGAGAAAGCTTACCTGTAAGTTCAACCTTTACAACCTTAGGATATGTAATATAGTACGCACCGCCGCCCATTGCAACTGCAACGTCAAGACCACCTGCACCAATAGCAATCATACCAATACCGCCGCCTGTAGGTGTATGGCTGTCAGAACCGATAAGTGTCTTTCCGGGAACACCAAAGCGTTCAAGATGAACCTGGTGGCAGATACCGTTACCGGGTCTGCTGAAATAAATGCCGTGCTTTTTCGCAACTGAACCGATAAAACGGTGGTCGTCTGCGTTTTCAAAGCCTGACTGAAGTGTGTTGTGGTCAATGTAAGCTACACTGCGTTCTGTTTTAACTCTCGGAACACCCATAGCCTCAAATTCGAGATACGCCATTGTACCTGTTGCGTCCTGTGTAAGAGTCTGGTCGATTTTTAAACCGATTTCTGTACCCTTCACCGGTTCACCGTCTACAATATGAGCGCGGAGTATTTTTTCTGTTAATGTAAGTCCCATTGAGATTGCCTCCTTAAAAAATAACTACTTCTATTGTACTATTTTTTATACGCTTTGTCAAGAAAAA
>JAZUOE010000110.1:0-3063 GCA_045604505.1 Ruminiclostridium sp.
TATAGCTTTACCAGGATATAATCCCATTAAATGAGATATATGTCGATGATTTTTTTGAATTTTAGAATGGTCAAAATTATCATCATCTTCTTCGTACCACTCTTTTAATTGACCCCTTTTTCCTACATAGAATGGTTTAAGCAATTCCTTTTGTTCGTTGATTTTAGAGCGTAAATCACCATCGATGTCAATTACTTCAGAGGCAGTTATAAAATCTGTGTAAAACTGTTCTATTAAACTCTGCTCATAAGTATTTCCTATTGAAACAGGTCCGTGTTCCGGTGAGTAGGTAGGTGTAGAAACAAGTCGTTCCTGCTTGTCGTCGTATATGAGCCACTGACGATAAAATTCAGCACACTCTCTCATTATAGGATATATTTCATTTTTTAAATATTCCTCATCAAGAGTAAACTCATAATACTCCCATATATTCTGCATAAGCCATGCAACTGCAGCGGTAGACCAACCCCAATAAAAATCCCATCCAGGTGATGTCCAGCCAAAAGGTGTAGCCTGTGTGTGGGCAATCCAACCATTTTCCGGATGCTCATCATCTGAAATTATATTGTAGTATTCTTTAGCAGTTATTCTTCCAGGCTTACGCATTTTATCAAGAAATCTCACAAGAGGTTTTGCTGTTTCTGAAATATTAGTATTATATGCGCCCCAATAGTTCATTTGGAGATTAACGTTAATATGATAGTCACAGCACCATGCAGGATAGTTACTTTCATTCCATACGCCCTGTAAATTTGCAGGTAAAGAACCTACACGAGAAGAAGAGATAAGCATATATCGTCCGAATTGGAAATAAAGAGGCTCAAGCTGAGCGGCAATTTCAGATGAGTAATTGTCGCGATACATCGGAATAAGCTTATCAATAGGTAAAATCTCACCTTCCATATCGTTTAATGTCAATTTTACACGGTCGTATAATTGTGAATAATCATCATAATGTACAGAATAAAGCTTTTCAAAACTCTTTTCAACGCATTTATCAAAAATATCATTAACAACAACTTCGGGAGAAATACCTGACCTGTATACAGGATATTCATCTGAATAATCAGTAGCAGCGGCAAAATAAATTGTAACATCATCAGCATGTTCAACCATAATGCTATCGCGGCTGCAAATAAGTTCACCACCATGTTTTTTCACATAGAAGGAACCTTGATATCTTAAATTATTATCAGGTAATGCTCCGAAATAATCTAATCTTTCATCATTTACAACAATCTTACCGTTTTCCTGCAATTTATCAAGAGATAATCTTAAACATACTCTTCTAAGTTTGCTACTGCTGAATTTCATGCATATAACACGGTCAGGATAAGATGCAAAGGCCTCTCTTTTATGTGTAGCACCCTCATAATCAAATGAACACGTATATAAAGATTTGTCAATATCAAGCATTCTTTTATAATTGCTTATATTTTGCGGATTTATGTTAGAAAAAGTTATTATTGCATCACAAAGCAACTGATATGAACCGTAACCAACATCTGTTTCACAAGTAAGATATGATAATTCGTTTAAAGCCTCATCATATTTTCCTTCATGCAGAAAATCTTGGACCGCCTTTACATTTTTATATGAATTCTTTCTATTGCCGCCATTATAATCAGGTCTGTAAGGTGAAGGACCACCAGTCCAAAGAGTTTTTTCATTAAGAACAATTCGTTCTCTTTCAATTCCACCAAAAAAAGAGGCACCTAAATATCCATTACCGATAGGAAGACAGTACTCTTCCCATTTTTCTTGATTTCCAGGTTCGCTAAAGCAAATGACATTTCTGATTGTGTTCATAATAAAATCCTTTATTTTATATTAATCGCCGGTTGTTTCACGTAAAACAAGGCTGTGCGGGAGCATATACAAAGATTTATCGGGTATTTCCGCTTTCATATTCTCAATTAATTTTTCAACAACAAGTCTGCCCTGCATAAAACAAGGTTGTTGCACGGTTGATAAATGAGGAACGAATATTTTTGAATATTGAATATCATCAAAACCAATAAAGAGTATATCCTTGCCGACTTTTACATTATGAGGAATAGCGTAATTCATTGCGCCAATTGCTATCATATCTGAAATAGAAAAAATAGCATCAGGGGGATTTTCGAGACTTAAAAGATATTCACAACCACGTGTTCCTGATTCGGCTGAATAATCACCATAATATACTAATTTTTCATCATAAGGAATGTTATTTTCCTTAAGCGCTTGTCTGTAACCCTCTTCACGGTCAACAGAAGACTGACTTCTGAGTTCAGTTGTTATTAATCCTATACGCTTTCTTCCCTTGTTAATGAGGTAATTAACAGCATCTCTTCCTGCTTTTACATTATCAATAGTTACAGTAAGAACCTTACAGTTATCCAATCTTTCCAGACACATAGCAATATTATGATTTTCTGCTAAAGCTGAAATTGTCTTAGCGTCAAGCTTTGGACCAAGAAGAACAGCTCCATCTACAGAACGTGAAAAAAGCATTCCAAGCAGGTGCATTTCATGATTAGGGTCATCTCTTGTTGTGGCTATAAGAACATCATAGCCTTTTGAAGATGCCATTTCTTCCATACCTCTGAGTACTTCAGAATAAAAACTTTGTTCAGTAGAAGCTACAATAGCTAAGATACGTCTTGTTTCACTTTTACGTAAATCTCTGCCTAGAAAATTAGGGCTGTAACCTAATTTTTCAACAGCAGCATTAACAGCCTCTATAGCATCATCTGAAACATTAGACTTCTTGTTTAAAACACGCGAAACCGTTGCAACGGACACATTAGCTGCTTTAGCAACATCTTTTATTGTAACACTCATAACTGCTCCTTTAGTTTAAATATTTTTATTTAAATACCTATTAAAAAGCACCAATTAATGTAATTATATCATAGAATGTAACGGTTTACAATACACACTTTCAACAAAAATCCCCTATATTTTTTTATTATGAATCCTTTTATATTAAGCTTATTAAAGCAAATAAAACGCATAACATTTCTTGTAAATTTAATTTTACTTAAAAAATTATTATTCTTTTCCTCTATTTTGTTTAAT
>JAZUOE010000111.1:0-6689 GCA_045604505.1 Ruminiclostridium sp.
CCCCGCTGGTTGCACAGCTGACAGAAAGGGGCGGAGCTATGGCGGATATTAATGATATTTCAGCAATACTGGGTATGTTTTCCGCCCCTTCGGAATCTGACGGGGAAGAAAAAGGGAGTGAAGAACAGGCTGACAACGGAATTTTCGGAAACCTTGACCCTGAAATGCTGATTAAACTTATTGAGGTGTTTTCACGGCTCAATGAAACTGATGAAAACAGTCAGCTTATTCTTGCACTTAAACCCCATTTGAGAAAAGAAAACCGCCCTAAGGCTGACCGAGCCGCAGAGCTGATGAAATTAATGTCGGTGCTGTCGATTTTCGGCGAGGGTGGTTTTTTCAACTGAAAGCTTTATGAAAGGAACACACATTATGGATTGGAATAAAACAGAAATGACTAAGGCAGAGCTTGAAAAAAAGCAGCGTGAGTTTATGGAAGAGGCTATGAGAATGGCGAAAAGGTCAGCGCATAAGCCGGAGCCAAAAATTATCCCTGTTGAGGAAAAGGAAGAGGAGCCTGTACAGGAAATTATTGAAGAGCCTGTAGCGGAGGAAGAAATCTGTGAGGAAATTATCGAGGAGCAACCCGTCGTGCTGCCCCTAGACGAAGCATCTGAGGAGCTTTCAACGGAGGCTGAGCCAACAGAAGAGACTGTCCAAGAGGAAGAAACAACCTACGGTGTATTTGATGCAGAAGAGCTTATAGGGGCAATAGAAAGCGGGGAAATCACAGGTGACGGCTTAAAACAGGCAGCGGAAATACTGCGTGAAATGACGGATAAAACAGAGGCAATGCGTAAACTACTTCAGGAGCAGGAGCGAAAAATGTCGGAAGAGAAAAAAAGCGATGACGGTTCACAAATTGGTTTAAACAGCTACATAGACAGGCATAATACAGGGTGTCGGGGGTGCAGGAATGGGAAATTTAATACCCATTGACAGCGATGTACTGCTGGTTTTGGCAGTAATGGCACTGATTTATAAGGAGTCAGGGGATAAGCAGCTTTTAATGGGGCTGCTTATCTTACTTGTAAGTCTTGTTTCCCAATAAATCATTGACAAACACCCATAAAAATAGTATAATATTATGGTATAAAAATGGGGAAGTTTACCCTGTAGGGAGGTATTGCCGTGAATGTTGTGATAAACGGACTTAATACGCATTATCTTAAGGAAGGCAGCGGCGAAAACATTCTTGTCCTGCAGGGGTGGGGTACAGAAATTGAGCTTTACAGCGCTGTAATTTCTCAGCTCTCCAAAAAATTCACCGTATATGCACCTGACCTTCCCGGCTTTAGCAAAACGGACGAGCCGAAGGACGCCTGGTGTGTTGATGATTATGTGGATTTTGTCCTTGCATTCTGCAAAGAAATGGGTATTACCAAAACACTCCTTTTCGGCCACAGCTTTGGCGGACGTGTTATTATAAAAATGCTGTCCCGTGAGGATTGTCCCATTGAAGTCAGCAGAGTAATTCTTACAGGTGCGGCAGGAATAAAGCCTGTACAATCCGAAGGTGCAAAGAAAAAGACAAGTGCATATCAGCGCGGCAAGAAATTTTTAAGCACTCCCATAATGAAAAAGCTGTTTCCCAATGCCCTTGAAAAATTAAGGCAAAAGCACGGCTCAGCCGATTACCGTGCAGCAAGTCCTATGATGAGACAAGTGCTGGTAAAAACAGTAAATGAAGATTTATCACATCTTCTTCCGAAAATAAAGCAGGAAGTACTGCTTATCTGGGGCAGAAACGACGACGCAACCCCTATTTCTGACGGTCAGCGCATGGAGAAGGAAATGCCCGACGCAGGACTTGCGGTAATCGAAAATGCAGGTCATTTTGCTTTTATTGAGCAGCAATATCTGTTTCTGCGCATTTTAGACTCTTTCTTAAAAATAGACGAATAAAGGAATTTAATATAAATGGATATTTTAGGACACGTTATATTTTTTATTGTACTTTTAATCAGCTTTACCGCTAATTTTGTTCATTATATGCACATGTTTCAGCTTAACTCCTACAGTGCGTGGGAGCAGGGACAGTGGATAAAAAAGAATGTGGGGGGTATCATTCTCCGCCATTTGTGGGCGGTATTTGCGGCTGCTGCGGCATTTATTCTTGTGCCGAAATTTCCTGTAGGCGGCGGAATGGTGAATGCCAATACTACTTCTGATTTGCTCATCTGCGCTGCAATTCTTGCAGTTGGCTTAATTTTCTGCAAACCGAAGAAAGCCAAGAAAAAGCTGGTTTTCACCCCCCGAGTTATCAGAATGTGTGTTACAAGCGCCATTCTTTACGGTGCTGTATGTGCCTTGTCTATGATTTTTGGTTATCAGAACGGCTGGTATCTGCCCATACTCTGCTTATGGCAGATTTTTTCACTGCTTATGCCTATGATTGCCAACTTTATCAACAAGCCCGTTGAAAAGGGCGTAAACAATCACTACATCAATGACGCAAAGCGTATTATAAACGAACTGCCAAACACCACCGTTATCGGTATCACAGGCAGTTATGGCAAGACCTCTACCAAGTTTTATCTTAACAAGCTCCTTTCCGCAAAATATAACGTGCTTATGACCCCTGAAAGCTACAACACCACAATGGGGGTTGTAAAGACAATACGTAGCTCACTTAATGCCTCACATGAAATTTTTATCTGCGAAATGGGTGCTAAGGGAGTCGGTGAAATCAAGGAAATCTGCGATATTGTCCACCCCAAGCACAGCATGATTACCTCTATCGGTGAACAGCATCTTGAAACTTTCAAAAGCGTTGAAAATATCATAAAGACAAAGTTTGAAATTGTGGATTGTATTACTGACGGTACAGTTGTTTTAAACTATGATAATGACCTTATCCGTAATCACGACACCGACAAAAATAAGCTGACTTATGGTATCGGTGACGGTGAATATGATTATAAGGCGGAAAATATCAAGGTTTCTCCTAAGGGCACAAGCTTTACCGTTGTGCATAAAGGAGAGCGTTACGATTTTTCAACTAAGCTTTTAGGCTCACATAACGTTCAGAATATTGTTGGCGCTATTGCGGTTGCTCATTTTATGGGGGTAGAATTCCGTGACCTTGTATTTCCTGTAAAGCGCCTGGAATGTGTGCCTCACAGAATGGAAATTCTTGATAAGGGTAACGGTGTTACCGTAATAGACGACGCTTTTAACTCTAACCCCGCCGCAGCAAGAGCCGCTCTTTCTACTCTTGCAATGATGGAAGATTGTGAACGCATTCTTGTAACACCCGGTATGGTTGAGTTAGGCGAAAGGGAATATGAACTCAACAAAGAGTTAGGTGAATTTGCGGCAGGTTGCTGCGACGCGGCAATTCTTGTGGGCGAAAGACAGGCGCCGCCTATTAAGGAAGGTCTGCTGAAAAAGGGTTATCCGGAAGATAAAATATATGTTGTAAAGAATTTAAACGAGGGCATAAAAATTGCCTATGGTTTAAATCAGGGAAGAAAGAGAGTAATTCTTTTAGAAAACGATTTGCCGGATAACTATTGAGATGAAAAATGAATGATTGCTGTATCAGCAAATCTTAATCATAAAAAAAGAGGGGAAATAAAAAATGTTGATTGTATGTAAAAGCTGTAAAAAATTAGTAGACACAAATAAGCATGATTTTTGCCCTAAATGCGGTGCGAATTTCAACTACAGTGACGGACTTGACGGCGGAACACGGTCAATAGATTATGAAGAATATGAGCATAACCGTCAGGTTCATCAACACCATGAGCATCAGTCACAGCCCTCACATGGCGCTACCTTTCGGGCACAGCAATATGAAACAAAAAGACGGCTCCGGGCACAGGCAGATAAAAATCAGGAGAAGAAAAACGGTTGCGGCGGTTGTCTTGCGGTAGTGGTAATTATAATTGTGGTTATTATTGATTTCTTTTCGGGCGGAGTTGAAGAACTATTTGAGAATATTTTCAGCGATTCTGAATACAGCGACAGCTTTTCCGAAATCGGCGGATATGTTGATGATTACATAGATGAGGAAACAGAGGGTTTCTTCCCCGAAGAAACAACTGCCGACTACGAAGAGCCCAATGAAGAAACCGAAGATTATGATGACGGACTTATAACAGTTGGCATAAACGAATTTGTTGTGATAGACAGATACATTTTCGGCTGTGATGAAATAAGAGAGGGCGGGGTTTCAAGCTATGAACCTGCTGAAGGAAATATGTTTGTTACCTTCCACTTTGAAATCAGCAGTGTACATGATGATGTAGCATATCTTTTCAGCTACCCGCAGTTGTATGCAGACGGTGTAGATGTGGGCTTTGTGGCGCTGTCAGATGAACCGTTGTTTATGCCCGGTGAGTTAGAGCCTGATGAAACATATAGGGGTTATATGACATACGAAGTGCCTGTAGATACACAGGTCTTTGAGATTATCTACGATGAGCAGGTAAGAATAGTTATAAATAATCATCTTTCAATGCAATAAATACAGAAAAAGAAAGGAAACAGCTATGAAGATTAGAGTAGGAGTATTTTTCGGCGGAAAAAGCGTAGAGCATGAGGTTTCAGTAATCACAGGCTTACAGGCATACAATCACATTGACCGTGAGAAATATGCACCTGTGCCTATTTACATTACAAAGGACGGGCAGTTTTACGTTGGCGAAAAAATCGGGGTAATCGAAAATTACAAAAATATTCCCGCCTTGCTTAAGGAAAGCACACGTGTTATTCCCATAAATGATAACGGCTGTAAATTTATGCGTTATCCTATGAAAAAATTCGGGGATAATGTTATGGCGGAAATTGACGTGGCATTACCTGCCGTACATGGCACTAACGTTGAGGACGGCGCATTTCAGGGATTTTTGCAGTCCTTAGGGGTGCCTTATGCAGGTTGTGATGTGTTGTCGTCAGCGGTGGGAATGGATAAGTACGTAATGAAAACAGTATTTAAGGACAACGACATTCCTGTACTCCCTTGTATAGTTACAAATATCAAGGAATATACCCGCAACACTGAAGAGGTTATCTCAAAAATTGAAAGCAAGACAACCTATCCTGTTATTATAAAGCCTGTAAATTTAGGCTCAAGCGTAGGTATACGAAAGGCAAAGGACAGAGATGAGCTTATTGAGGCGCTGGAATACGGCTTTACTTTTGCAATCCGTGTGCTGGTTGAAAACGCAGTTACACAGCTTAAGGAAATCAACTGCTCTGTTTTAGGAGATTACGAAGAGGCAGAGGCTAGTGAATGTGAAGAGCCTGTTGCAAATGATGAAATTTTAAGCTATCAGGATAAATACGTAAGCGGAGGCAAGAGCGGAAAAAGCGGTATGGCGTCACTTAAGCGTAAAATCCCCGCAGATATTTCACCTGAAATGCGTGAGGAAATCCGCACTCTTGCGGTAAAGGCATTCAAATGTCTTGGCTGCAGCGGTGTTGCACGAATTGACTTTATGCTTGATATGGCTGAAAATAAAATTTATCTTAATGAAATCAATACAATTCCGGGCAGCCTTTCTTTCTATTTATGGGAGCCTATGGGAGTTAAATATTCACAGCTTTTGGACAGAATGATTACCTTAGCATTCAAGCGTGAGCGTGAAAATAAATCAATCAGCTTTTCCTTTGACACAAACATTCTTGAAAATATCACCTTAGGCGGTGCAAAGGGAGCGAAAGGAAGTAAGCTTTAATATTTTTAATGAATAGTGAATGATGAATGATGAATGATTGTGGTGACGCCTACGGCGTGAATTATAAAATAAATATAAGGTGATTTTATGAAAGATAATGAATTGGTGGATTATTCAATTGAACTTGCTATTCAGATTGTTTCATATTATAAATGGCTGACTGATGAAAAAAGAGAGTTTGTAATGTCAAAGCAAATATTGCGTAGTGGCACAAGCGTTGGTGCTAATATACATGAGGCTCAATATGCTGTCAGTAAAGCAGATTTTATAAACAAAATGCAAATCGCATTAAAGGAAATATCTGAAACAGAGTATTGGTTTATTGTTATGAAAAAAACAGGATATTTTGACGAAAGGTTTGAATATGCGGTGAAAAAATGTCTTTCAATTAAAAGAATGTTGATAGCAACCATTAATACATCAAGAAAATCTATTTAAAATCGTCACGAAGTGACACAATAATCATTCATTATTAATTATTCATCATTCATCTAAAGAAAGGATAAATTATGACAAAACCTTACATTATCGGACTTGAATTTGGCACATGGAGCAGTGAGGTGTGGTTTTCCGGTGAGGATAACGCTGAAACTGCTGAAAAATGGGCAGAGGCAGTAAAATCCCTTAAAACTGTAGGTGATTTTTGCAGCAACTCCAATGAATTTATTGCTGAGGCAAGTGAGCATTTTGAAAAGTACGGTTTTACACGTATTCAGCGATGAAACAGGTAACAGTAAATAAAAATGCGGCGGGGCAGCGTATTGACCGTTTTCTTTCCAAAACCTATCCTGAATTATCACAGGGATTTATCTGCAAAACAATCCGCAAAAAGGATATTAAGGTAAACGGAAAGCGCACAGAGGCAAATTACAAGCTGTGCGAGGGGGACGTTGTGACCCTTTATGTAAAGGACGAGCTGTTTGAAAAGAAAAAGACCGCCGATAACGATTTTATGACAACCGACGGTAAGCTTTCCATTATCTATGAGGACGAGAATATTATTCT
>JAZUOE010000112.1:0-15563 GCA_045604505.1 Ruminiclostridium sp.
GGTGGAGTGGACTTGATTTATTTACACAGATTCTTTACTGTGTATCAATACCCTCAACATTAATACTCATTATTCAGACTATACTTATTATAATGGGATTCGGAAATGGTGGCCCTGATATGAACCTTTCGGACACCTCCGGTTTTGAACTTCCCGACTGCGATTGCGGAATGTGTGACCCTACAGACATAGACCTTTCCGGTACTGACGGCGGCGATTTTATAAATCCTGCTGATGCCGGAGCGATGCACCTCTTTACATTTCAGGGTATTGTTACTTTCTTATGCGTATTCTCATGGGTAGGTATTCTTACTTACATGGCAGTACCTAAGATTATCGTTGCTGTTCCTGTTGGTTTTATTTGCGGTGCGGCTGCTATGTTCGGTGTAGCAAAAATCATTCAGGTTGCAGGTAAATTAGCTCAGAGCGGTAACATTGACCCTAAAAAGTTTCTTGGCGAAACAGGAACTGTTTATTTTACAATTCCTGCAAACGGAAAAGGTCAGGGTAAGGTTAATATTGCTCTTGGTGAACGTTACTCTGAATTTAATGCAATTACAGAGGACAACGAAGACATTCCTAGTGGCGCAAATATAAGAGTTGTGGACATCAGAACAGAAAATGTACTGGTAGTGGAAAAGGTTTAATGGAAACATTAGAATTAATAGCGTACTCTTTCTTATCTTTGTCAATACCTATTCTGCTAACCTTTTTATTAAAAGGTAAGGAGTTTGGTAATTATCCCCGCAACAAAAATAATTACTATGTAATGGGATATTCCTTCGGTGGCTGGAAGGTTTATGATGGTTTATCAGCATTCAGATTAAAATACACCAGTCGCTATTATCTCAGGAAAATTCCATTTACAATTGAAGTAACAGCGGAAGGGATAACTGCTGCCGACGGCAACTGTTATAATGCTATTTCCAGTGCCACATTACATCTCCCGCATGAAATGGCACCCATTGTAGCAAAAAAATATTTCCTAAATCGCACAGTTTATCACTTTTGCGACGAACAAATAGACGCTGAAATTATGCCATTCTTAGAAGTTGCACTTGAAAATGCTGTCAGAAACTATAACGGCACAGAATCTCCCGATGAACTGACCAGTCATTTTAAGGCAGAGGCTATGGTAGATATTCTTAGCACACACCATACTCTTATTTCCGTTTCCCGTGTAACTCTGATTAAAAATTAAGAAGGGACAGAAAATGAATACACTTGATATTATCTATTTGGCATTCATAAGCATGGTTATCGCCGGTGGCATTACCGCAATACTCATTCTTTGCCCTAAAGAGGGTAAGCTCAGACAGGAAAAAAGTAACTGCTACCGTTTTGCTGTTAAAAACGACCGGCTTATGCTTAGCTTAGCAAAACCCAGCCTTTACGAAAAGTGGACAGATAAGCCTGTTTATATTGATAAAGGACCCTTTGAAGTCGAAAGCTTTTTTGAAAAGGTTGAAGGTAAGGATAAAAAGAGCTACCGCTCAGATGTGATAATTCAATTGTATCTCCCCGAAAACGGTGCTGAAACTGCCGCAAACTATTTTTACACAATTTTAAGTGAATTTAGTCAGGAAAAAATCAATGAGGCTCTCAGTGCAGAGTTGGATAAGGTTGTTGCAGAGGCAATGAAGGGCTATGAGGAAACAACAGATATGCGTGTTTTCGCAGAGCAGTTAAGAGTTGCCCTCAGCGCTCAAATGGGTAAATTCGGTTATGAACTGTATTGCCCACCATCGGTAAAAATTGCAGAAAACAAAAACGGTGACTAGCCATAAGGCTTTCATAAAAAATTAAAACTACATAAACAGGAGGAAATCATTATGCCCGATATTTCAGGTGTTGCAGTAATTGTTATATGTGTTATTGTTGTAATACTTTTTGCACTTATTGCAGGTATTTTATCACGCTACCGCAAATGTCCTTCAGACAAAATTCTCGTTATCTACGGTAAAGTAGGAAACGACAAGAGCGGTCAGGCAAGAAGTGCCCGTTGTATTCATGGTGGCGCTGCATTTATTGTGCCTATCATTCAATCCTATCAGTACATGGACTTAACCCCTATCTCTATTAACGTTGACTTACGTAATGCACTTTCTAAGCAGAATATTCGTATCGACGTTCCCTCAACCTTTACTGTAGGTATCTCTACTGAGGCAGGAGTTATGCAGAATGCTGCTGAACGTCTGTTAGGACTCAGACTCCAGCAGATTCAGGAATTAGCAAAGGATATTATCTTCGGTCAGCTCCGTCTTGTTATCGCTACAATGGAAATCGAAGAAATCAACGCAGACCGTGATAAGTTCTTACTTGCTGTATCCAACAACGTTGAAATCGAACTTAAGAAAATCGGTTTACGTCTTATCAACGTAAACGTAACTGATATCCGTGATGAATCCGGATATATTGAGGCTCTCGGTAAAGAGGCTGCTGCTAAGGCTATCAACGACGCTAAGAAATCCGTTGCCGAAAAGGACAGAGATGGTGCTATCGGTGAGGCAAACGCTAAGCGTGACCAGCGTATTCAGGTTGCTGCTGCAAACGCAAGTGCTATCGAAGGTGAAAACGCTGCTAAGGTTGAGGTTGCTCAGTCAGAGGCTATGCGTAGATTTAAAGAGGCTGAGGCTGATACAAAGGCTGCTAATGACGCAAAGATTGCTATTGCGCAGACAGGCAGAGATGGTGCTATCGGTGAGGCTGACGCTCAGAGAGACCAGCGTATTCAGGTTGCTGCTGCAAACGCTGCCGCTGTAGAGGGTGAAAACAACTCTAAGGTTGCTATCGCACAGTCTGACGCTGCCAGACGTGAAAAAGAGGCTGAGGCATTAAAAATCGCTATGGCTGCTGAAGCTGTTCAGGCTGCAAAGGCTAAGGAAGAGGCTTACTCCGCTCAGAAGGACGCTGAAATGCAACGTGCTGAATTGGAAATGGCTACACAGAAGGCTGACGTTATCGTAAAGGCTCAGATTGCTAAGCAACAGGCTGAAATTGCTGCTGAGGCTGAGGCTGAAGTTATGCGCCGTAAGGCAAAGGGTGAGGCTGACGCTATCTTTGCTAAGTTAGAGGCTCAGGCAAATGGTGCCCGTGAAATCCTTCAGAAACAGGCGGAAGGTATGCAGGCTCTTGTTACCTCTGCAGGTTCCGCTGATGACGCAGTTAAGCTCCTTATGGCTGACAAGATGGAAGAACTTATGCGCATTCAGGTTGACGCAATCAAGAATATCAAGATTGATAAGATTACTGTTTGGGACAGCGGTACAAACGCTGACGGAAAGAACTCTACTGCTGATTTTGTCAGCGGACTTATGAAGTCTATTCCCCCTATGAATGAGCTGTTTAAACAGGCAGGTTTGCAGATACCCGATTATCTTGGCACTGAAATCAACGCTCCTGTAGTTAACGCAGAAACTCCTGCAGTTAACAACACAATTGCTGAATAAATGAAACTGCCGCCGTACCCCAAAAATACGGCGGTATTTCAAAATAGAGAGGAAAAACTATGCTTATTGACAAAAAACGTGAGAAAATGTATGAAAGATGCCGTGACGAAAAGCGGGAGCTTGACAAAAAATTAAATGTATTAAAAGCAATTCTTATGTTTCCACCGGCTTTCTTGGCTATTAGTGCCTTAGTGGATACTATTATGAGTATTTTCGGTGAAACCGCAATACTTATGACAGGCGCAGGAAATTACGGCTATCAGGTAATGGGCGCAAGTATCAGTAATCTGTTTATAATATTAGGCGGTGTGGGGCTATTTCTTTTTTGTGCATTTCTCACCGTTTTCAGAACACCTCTCGCCCGTAAGCATATATGGACAGTGTATTGCACATCTATTCTTTTGTTTGCAATCTTGGCAATTGTATTTGTAAACTTTGACCTTGCGGTATTTTGTACCTATTCGATTGTAGCAATCCCTCTTAGTCTGTGGAATGAAAAGTTAGTTAAAAAAGACGAGGCTATGAGTACACTTGATGGCTACCCTCACTTTAATATTGCTCTTATAAAAGATACTGAAAGACCCAAAGAGCATTTTACTGAAGAGCAGCTTGAGGAAATGGACGAATATGACAGAATAATGTTAGAAAGGGACGGAAGACTATAAACATGAACCGAACGGAATAATCTGTTCGGTTTTTTGTTTGCTTAAATTTTCAACTATTTTTAATCTTTTTTCTGCATTAAAATTAACATAATTTTAGAAAATAACAAATATTACGGATTTAATCCGTCAAAAGATTGACATTCCCCGCCAAAATATGTTATGATTTACGTTGGTAATTTATAAATATTTGGAAAGGATTTGATTAAAATGAAACTGAATAAAATCGGCGCTGCTGTAGTTACAGGCGTATTTGCTGCCGCAGCTCTTACATCTACCGCCTCTGCTTATATCGCAATTCCTGCTAATAAGGTATCTCTCCTTGACGTTAATACCGGTAACTGGGGTATGGCAATCAGCTCTTCTTATGACATCGAATACACAGATGTTTGTCAAATTCAGGTTGTCGCAAAGGTAACAGACGAAGAACAATATCTTGCTGATAAAGAATCCGGCTTTTACAGCGACGGTGAAACTGCTTTCTCCGACTTCACAGGTCAGATTGCCTTCGGCGGTTCTGAATGGCTCTCTTTCGGATTTACAGGTCTTGACGAAAAGGTTGGCGACTCTGCAAACGCAAGTGTTACACCTATGGGTGACGCTACATATCTTTTCACTGCTGATTTCGGCATTGGCGGTATTAAAAATACAGCCGCTAGGTCTGCTGTAAACTTCGGTGAATGGGGTAACTACTCTCCCGACTATTCTCTTCAGGTGCTTAGCTACACACTTTACGACATTGACGGTAACGCTATTTTAGCTTATGACGGCTCAGGTAATGTTACAGTAACACCCCCTCTTATCGAAACAACTGCAGCAACCACAACCGCTGCTCCCGAAACAACTACAACAGAGGCTACCACAACAACTGTTGCAACCACCACTACAGAGGCTACCACCACAACAACAGAGGCAACCACTACAACTACTGAAGAAACAACCACAGCCGCTCCCGAAACTGAGGCTGAAACTTCTGAAGAGGCTGCCGAAACAGAAGAAACTACCACAACAGCCGCAACAACAACTACTACAGCGACAACTACTACAGAGGCTACAACCTCTGAAGAAACCGCTGAAACAACAACCGCCGCTGCAACCACTACCGCCGCAATTGAACAGGCAGTTGGCAGCACTTCAACTGCTGATTTCTCCGCAAGAAATAGTCAGCTTATGGTTTTCGCAATTGTTGCAGGTGTAATTATCGTAGCAGTAATCGTTGCGTTTGTTATCATCGGAATAAAGAGAAATAAATAAGGATAAACTATTGAAAACCCATACCTACGGAGGTAAATATGGAATTATTACTTTTAGGTGTTCAGATGAACACAGGCGCTATTGTCGGCGCAATCGTTGCAGGTGTTTTACTTGTTGTCAGCATTGTGCTTGGCATATTAAATAAGAAAAAGAAGAAATAAAAATGAGGAGCAGACCGTAAAAGTCTGCTCCTTTTTTATTCTAATGCCACTACATTCTGTAATGCTCTTTCATAGTCAAAATTTGTCACATAAGGTATGGCAAATTCTCTGTTAATCCCCATTTGACGCTCACCATAGGCATTAAGATAAGTTTCTGCTGTTTCAATCTCAACAAACTCATCGTCAATCAGTCGATAAACATTACTTGCCATTTCGCTGTAGATACTGCCGCCTATAATCATAACAGGGTGACCGCTACTTTCAGGGAATTTCTTCTGAATTTCAAGACTTTCTTCAGGATTAAGTATTGTTGCTGCAGGTGTTAAATAGCTGTTATGCTCCTCGCTCCAAAAAATAAGCCAACTCCATGACGCTTGTGCCATTGTCTGATTAAGAAAAACTCCGTCCATAATGCCGTAAGCCCGAAATTCCCTCAGCTTGTGTACAAAGCCCGTTTCTTCCACATTATAAAAATCCGCACAGGAAGAATTGTTACTCACTCCACCCGATATAACTAAGTGAGAAAAGCCGTTGTATCTTAAGCGAAATAATTCCGCATTCATGGCATAATTTGTGTCAGATATCGAAAATTTGCCACTACTGTCTATAAATACAAGATAGCGGGGAGCGTTATAATCCAGCGCCATACAAATACTCATAAAAGCAATTTCGTCCTTACTGCCGGTATCAGGGATAATCTGAAACAATACCGCTGTTTCTTCCTTGCCGTCAGTGTTAAAATCGTACGTTATCGCCTCAACCACCTTTGCAGGGACTAAAAACTCACCCTTTATTACACCGTCCTGCGCTATGTAATTTTCAACAGCCTTATCGTAAATTTCTTTGTAAGCGTCAGTTGTATAGAAATATTCAAGTGCGTCAACAAGTACATCGTTATAGGGGTATTCCTGCGGAGTGCAGACTCCGTCCTTCGTGTATTTGCACTCATAGAAAACTGCGTCCTCTGAAATTTCTACAGTTTTGCAGATTTCTCTTAACTTCCTTTGTCGGTCAATGCACCATTTGTACTCACTAAGCCAAAATTCGTCCATTCGCTCAGTGGTAGTCCCGATTGTAGTTGTCACAGGCGGAGCAGTTGTTGTAACTGCCGTAGTAGAGGCTGTTTCTACAGGCAGTGCGGTTGTACCCTCAGTTTCTGAAGACTTCACCCCACAGCCACAAAGTGCAAAGCACAATAAAATTATCACAGATTTTTTCATTTTTCTCCCCCGAAATTCCTTATTACCCTTATTTTATCACGAAATTCGGGGTTGTCAACAGGTTTTGAAAAACTGTAACCACTTTGTAAATATTTGTAATTATTTTGTAATATTTAGCCACATTCCCACCACAGCACAGGCTGTTGACATAGTGTGGCCGTCGATTGCACCACAATTTAAGGCGCGTCTGCCAACCTCATACTCTGTAAGGTCTGTGCCATGAATACAGGGTGTAGTTATAACTACAGGCATTCGGGCGCAAAGCGTACGAAGTGCCTCTTCTAACCGTGCAGGTATTCCCCCCGCACCAAAGCTTTCGATTACCGCACCGCAATACTCCTCACCTACCTGTAAATCCTGTGTAAAGGGAGTCAACTTTATTACGGCAATTTTCTTTTCCTTTTCGGGAATTTTCATAGGCTCAGGTATCTCTCCGTAGCAAATGGGCATGATTATTCCATGCTCAATTTTACCGCAATCCTTACCGTCAAAGCTCCTGAAAGCGTCAGGCAACTGACTATCTACCTTTGTCAGCTTATTTCCGCAGATAATACGTCCGCCAAATACGGCATAAACTCCTTGAAAACGTCCGTCTTTAGCAACTGTCACAGCGTCCTTTATATTACGTCTTGCGTCACTGTTTTCACTGCCGAAGGGTATCATTGCGCCTGTGATTATAACAGGAATGTTGAGGTGAGAAACAGTGTAGTAGAGCATTGCCGCTGTATATTCCATAGTGTCTGTGCCGTGAAGGATTACCACGCCGTCAAATACCACTGCTTTTTTTACAGCAAAGCATAACAGTTTCCACTGCTCGGCGGAAATATCCGTGCTGTCACAGGCGAATAAATCCAACACCTCACAGCCCTCTATTCCCTTTAAAAGCTCACCGCCCTTTTGTGCGGGGGCAAGTCCGTTTTCTGTTTCCTTACAGGCTATTGTGCCGCCTGTAGTTATTACAAGAATTTTTTTCATTTATCTGTCCTCGTCTATAATGCGTCTTGCCTCAAACATCTGACATAAATCGTCGCATTCCATATAAAGCCGCCTGATTGAGCTGTCTTCAGACATTAAAAGATACCTTTGGTCTTTAACCGCTTTTATTATATCCTGCACCGCATAGTAATTCGTACTTTCTCCTGCTTTTTTCAAGTCAAAAAGATACCCGCTTAGTCTGCCGAAAACTCTGTTTTCCGACTCGTCAGCCATACACCTGTAGCATACGCTTGAATAGGTCTTTTTTAAATCCGCTGCTAGTTTTGCGGCTGTTTCTCTTGTGTTGCCCTCGTAAAATCCACCGCTTGTACTTGACCAACACCCATTATAGGGTTTCATTATACAACGATAATGCTCCTTAAACGGGTCTGACCAAGGCGTTATATAATGTGACGGCACTTCCTTACTCCAGCTACCGCTTATAATGTGATATAAAATCATTTCGTTTGCTATCTCGTCACGAAGGTCTGTATCTGAATACCAGAAAGTGGTTGCCCCTAAAGCGTAACCAATCAGCGTCAGCTCTTTTTTTCGGTTAAAATAAGCGCAGATAAAATATATATCATCTATCTTTTTCTCAGCAGGTGACATGTTTATGTTGTATTTGTAATTTTTAACCTGATTATATTTTTCAATATCCATTATATTTTTACCTCAAAAAACTTTGTGCTTTCAGTTGGCTGTCTGAAATCTGCAAAAAGTCGGTAGTTTTCCTTGCGATAAGTGCCGTTTTCACTGTAAATATCAAATCTGTCATTATCAATATGAATATCATGCACCTGCTTTTCGTCCTTTTGTAAAAACACCCTTTTAAAGCCGCACAGATAAGGTTTTACAGGGGCATTTTCATCATCGGTATGAAGATAAAGCTCTATTACCTCACCGCTGTCATAATTGCCTGTATTACTTACCTCTACAGTAACTTTTTTGCCCTCTTCATCGTCATTAACCGCAATAATTTCACAGGTAAATGCTGAATATGTCATACCAAAGCCGAAGGGATATAAAACATTATCGTTATTTTCAAGGTAACGATAGGTGCGGTTTTTCATTGAATAGTCAGTAAAATCAGGGAGCATATCCACATTTTTATAAAATGTAACCGGTAGCTTTCCTGAAGGAGAAACTTTACCGAATAGAATATCGGCTAATGCCTTTCCGCCCTGAGGTCCCGCATACCATGTGCAAAGCAGTGCGTTTACTCTTTGGTCCTTTATGTTTACAGAGCTACCTGCAGACAGGACAATCACCGTAGGCTTTCCCACATTAAGGACAGCCTCTATCAGACGGCGCTGACTTTCAGGGAGTAGGAGATGCTCCTTATCTCCTGAGGCATATTCGTTGCCTGTGTCACCCTCTTCACCCTCTAAATGCTCGTTAAGTCCGACGCAAAGCACTACAACATCACTGTTTTCCGCTACAATAACCGCCTCACTTATACGGTCATGGGGCTGTGCAAGATTTTCTGCCCTGTCCTTGAAATAATCACTGCCTTCTGAATACAGTACAGGCATTTTTTCTTTCTCACAGTATTCGGTTATACCCTGCAAAAAGGTTGTATAGTGAGAAGAAGTGCCGTAGTAATTACCCTTAAGCGCCTCTCTGCTGTCAGCAGCAGGACCTATTACTCCTATAACCTTGTTTTCCTCTGCTTTTATAGGCAATACTCCGTCATTTTTCAACAGTACCATAGATTTTTGAGCTGCGTCAAGAGAGGTAAAATTATGCACCTTACTGTCTACACAATAATAAGGCATTTCGTCCCACTCTGTCTTATCGAAAAGACCTAAGGCAAGGCGGATTTCAAACAGCTTTTTAACTGAGCGGTCAATTTCCTTTTCTGTTACCAACCCCTCGTTGTACGCCTGTAATACATAAGCGTAAGAGCAGCCGCAGTTTACATCGCACCCCTTATTCAGCGCAAGAGCGGCAGAGTGCATATAATCAGATGTGATTTTATGATTGCTGTGGAAATCCTGAATTGCCCAGCAGTCAGATACAAAATATCCGTCAAAGCCCCATTCTTCACGCAGTATTTTCATAAGCTGTGTATGTGCGCAGGAAGGCTCACCGTTTACCATATTATAAGCACCCATAACACCTGTCACCCCTGCCTCAACCAGCTTTTTAAAGGCATAAAGGTAGGTTTCGTGTAAATCCTTGTTACTGCACCGTGCGTCAAATTCATGTCGGATTGCCTCAGGGCCGCTGTGTACAGCGAAATGCTTTGCACAGGCACTTGCCAACATATACTCCCCGCTTTCGCTCTGCAATCCCTTAACATAAGCTGTGCCCATCTGTGCTGTAAGATAGGGGTCCTCGCCGTAGGTTTCATGCCCTCTGCCCCAGCGCGGGTCACGGAAAATATTCACATTAGGGGACCAAATAGTTAAGCCTTTATAAATATCCCTGTCGCCCTTCTTTGAATAATGATTGTACTTTACTCTTGCCTCAATTCCAATTATACGGGCAATTTGTTCAAGCAGCTCTGTATCAAAAGTTGCCGCAAGTCCGATTGCCTGTGGAAACATTGTGGCTGTCCCGCCTCTTGCAACACCGTGTAAACCCTCATTCCACCAGTTATAAGCGGGAATATCAAGCCTTTCTATAGCCGGAGAGTCGTATCTCAACTGACTGCATTTTTCTTCAATTGTCATTTGTGCAACCAGTTTTTCTGCTCTTTCCTTTATCTTACCACTTATTTTCATTGCCGCTCTCCTTTTTGAATATTTCTGTTACCATTTTTATGTCTGCGTTTGCATAGCTGACTATATAATCGTCCTTGTGCGCCTCTCCGCCACTTATGTAGCAGCTGCAAAGGGGACGCACTTCCATACCGCATTGTCTTGCTTTTTCTATGAAATCTTTACCGTCCTCTACAGTAACAGTGAAGTGCAGACCGTCACCCGACTCGTGAATTTTCACACCTGCCGCTTTCAGCGTTGCTGTGATTGTTTCAAGATTTTTGTAAACCTGCTTTTTCACACGATTAATGTGCCGCTCAAAATACCCTTCGGATATGAATTTTGCAAGGGTGTATTGCTCAAAAGCCGGGACGGGACAAGCATAAAACCCCATTTTTTCATTCCACTTTTCAAGAAGTCCCTCCGGCAGACACATATAGCTTATGCGCACTGAGGGAGCAATAGTCTGTGAAAATGTATTTATATAGATAACTGAACCTGAATTATCCATGCTGAACATAGCGGGTACAGGTAATCCTGTTCGCCTGAACTCGCTGTCATAATCATCCTCTATAATATATCTGCCTTCCTTTTCTGTCGCCCATTTCATAATTTCACTTCTTCGGGCAATAGGCATTACCGCACCTGAAGGGAAATGGTGGGCAGGAGAAATATGCACTGCATCAGCCTTGCTTTTTCTGAGCAAGTCAGGGGTTATACCCTGTTTATCCATTTCTATGTGCTTTAGCTTTACTTCATTCAGCTTATATATTTTTGCTGTTTTTTCGTAGCAAGGATTTTCTACCGCATAGCATAACTCCTTACCTAAAAACTGAATAATAAGGTTATAGAGATACTCTGAACCTGCCCCTATAACAATCTGACCGGGACGCACCTGCATACCTCTGCAGCGGTAGAGGTAGTCGGAAATTGCCACTCTCAGCTCATACACACCACCATTTAAAACAGGCATAAGCAGTTTTGTGTTCTGTTCAAGGATAACTGTCCTCATAAGTCGTGCCCATACAGTAAAAGGGAAGAGCGAGGCGGCCCCAGAAATAACCCTGTTATCTTCGGGAATTTCTTCGAATATTTCCACCCGTTCCGCCATTTGCACACCGCCGCCACTGTATCTTATGTAGTAGCCACTGCGCTCTACGGCTGTTATGTATCCTTCCGCCACCAGTTGAGCTACTGCATTTTCTGCGGTGACAACACTGACACCGAATTGCTCCGCTAGGTTACGCTTTGACACAAGACGTTCCCCCTTTTTAAGTTTCCCTGTCAGTATATCGTTCTTTATTTCCTCGTAAACCTCTTCATATAAGGTTTTGCTGCGTTTTTTATGCTCCATTGACCTGCCTCCGCAATGCAAACTGGTATTATCTTAATTTTCAAATAAAAAATAATGATATTACCAGTATTATAATATATCCCTACGCAAAAAGCAATAGGAAAACCGCAGAAAATATAATTTCTGCGGTTTTATATTATTTAGGGTCCTTAGGCTGTGTAACCTGTTCACCCTGAACATCATAATCATCAGATGTAGTTGTAGTGGTTACAGGCGGCAGGGTGGTTGTAGTATTTTCTGTTGTTTCAGTAACAGTTGTGGTGGTAGTCGGCTGAGTGTAGCTTGTAACACCTTCAGTTTTGTCAAAATAGCTGACTATAGTTGTTGTGACAATATCAGTCTTATCGAAAATATTATCCGTCTTGTCAGCAGATGTAACCGGCACATCGGTTTTATCATAAATGCTTTCAGCGGTTGTAACGACAATGTCAGTTTTGTCGGCAACTGTAGTTTCAGGAGGTGCGGTAGTTTCTGAAACAGATGTTGTGGTTTCGGGGGTACCCTCAGTTACGGTTGTACTTTCGGCATTAGGATTATAGTCTGCAGCACCATAGGTTTCAGCCGCATATACAAGGGCGATATATGCTGCATACAGCTCCTCATAGCTCATTTCGTACAGCGCAGCAATTTCCGCATCAGTAAGATATGTGCCATTCTTCTCGATTACGTCAATTTTAAGCTGCCCGTAATTTGAAAGGTTATAAATTTCCTGCAATGTGAGGTTAAGACGCATTTTCTCAAAGGCAGAGTTTGCGTATTCATCATCAGCATAGATAACAACAGGATTTACCGAAGGAGAGGTTGGCTCGTAAATCTGTTTACCTGTGTTGTCAATATAGTAATCCTCTGTATAAATCATATCCTCTACCGCTGCAAATTCAAAGCCCTTCTGCAAAAGCTCCGTTAAAATCTGCGGCAATGCCTCAGTTGTATTTTCCAGGTCATTATGAAACAGCAGAATGGAGCCTGACTGTGTTTTGGAGAGAATGCGATTGTAAATTGTATATGGGTCAGGGTCTTCCCAGTCAATGCTATCCCCACTTGATATAGATGGGATTGGCTTTGTTATGAGGTTTGCAAGGCGTCTGCGGTTTCGGAGATTCAACTCTTCAGAGCCAGATTTTGTCAGAAAAACAGGTATAAATTCATCTTGCCTTTATTTGCTGCGAATGACAAAACCGCCCTGAGATACTTCTCAGAGCGGCTATTTTTATATGCAGAATGCAGCGTACAGCGGAACAACCCGTACATTATTATCCGCTGTACCAAAGTTTTTTTCGGATAATCTTACAGAGTATGCTGGAGAATATTTCTTGATAAACTCAAACAGACTTTTTGATTTAGTGTGCTGTGATTTTTTAACCTCGATACCAATTACCTGATTTTCTTTTTGTATCACAAAATCAAGCTCTGCTGTATGCTCACTGGTCCAGTAATGAAGAGAATATCCCTTTGAGGCAAGTGCTTGTGCCACATAATTTTCGCAGACCGCACCCATAAACAAATTCGGTTCGCCTGAAAGCACTGTATGCTGTGATATCCCTGATTTCATCGTAAGGAGCCCTGTATCTCCCATATAAAGTTTAAATGAAGAAAGGTCTGCATAAACAGATATGGGTTCAAAAGCTTGTTCAATACGTTGACATTTCAGCACTATTCCCGCAAAATTCAACCATTTGATAGATTCTCCGAATATAGTCGAAGAACCGCCTCGCTGAACAACCTTGTACTGAAATTTTTTATTTTCTTTTGCAAGTTGCGCAGGAATGGAATTATAACAAGCCCTGATTTTGACACTCTCACTGTTAGACGCATATTTTGCCATATCTGCAAGATAGTCGTTAAGTATCTTATTCTGAATGTCTGACACATTAATAAGCTTACCTGTACTTGCAAATTCGCTCACCGCCGCAGGCATTCCGCCTGTAATCAGATAACAGCGATAAAGGTCGATAGCCTTATTATGAAGAGCCTCAGGCATAGGTTCAAGTGTTTCGTAATGCTGCTTTATTTCTTCACAAAGTAAGGTTTCGTTTACAGCCCACAAAAATTCTTCAAAAGTAAACGGGTATAAGGTGATGGTATCAACCTTGCCGACGGGGAATGAGTATTTCTCTCGGTTAATAGCAACCCCAAGCAAACTTCCTGCAGCGGCTATATGATATTCAGGCACTTCCTCGCAGAAATATTTAAGAGCAGTCAACGCTCTTTCGCAGGATTGTATCTCATCAAGTATGATAAGCGTTTCTTCGGGGATAATAGCCTCTCCTGCGTAGGTTTCCAGAAATCTCAATATACGTTCAGGAGCTATGTTTTCGTCGAAATAGGAAGCAATCGAGGTGTTAGTTTCAAGGTTGACATATACTGTATTTTTATAGAATTTTTCACCGAATTCACGAAGAATATATGTTTTTCCTACTTGTCTTGCGCCATTCAGAATAAGCGGCTTTCTTTTTTTGGAGTTCTTCCACTCTTCAAGCTGCTGTTCTATGCTACGTTTCATGTTATCATCTCCTTGAATTTCTTAATAAGATTATACTTCTCTTTTATTTATATGTCAAGAAAAATCATAAATTTCTTATTTTTCCTCATATAAAATTCGACATTTAAAGAAATAATCATTTAAAAGATTCCATGAATTGCTTTCAATTTCCCACAAAGGCACAGTAAGGCTTATAGCGGTAGAGTTTTCAGAATTAAGATAATTCTTGTCACAATGTGGTCCTCACACGCTCATCAATTCTCCGTGCAAAGGAATAAGTATACGGCTCGAAATACTTGCCCCAGAAATTAAGGGCAGCAGGATTAAGCGTTTCACAGTCTACACCGAGATGAGTTGCACTCTCGGCTTTAAGAGTTTCTGCAATAAATGAAAGCAGATTCTGTGCAATACCGCCGCCGCGATAATTTTCGTCGAAATAAGCACCGCAGATGTTTTTCATTTTATCGTGTTCGGTAATAAAGTTCTCTGCATTATCATCTATAGAGATAAATCCGATAATTTTGCCGTCTGTTTCTGCGACAAAAATACGCATGGTTTCACGCTCTATCCAGTTTTTAAACCAGTCCTCAAAATTTTCACTTGGAAAGAACACAGGCGCACCTGCTAAATGTCTGTGAAGTCCTCTTTGCAGATGTTCAACCGCAGCAAACTTATCAACAGACAACTCCTTAAATACAACTTCACACGAATTGTTCTGCAAATCAAATTCTGATATCTCACGCACAAAATCCGAACACCGTATTCCAAACCCGTTCAGTACAAATGATTTCGCGACTTCTTCATCGTGAGCATATCGGCTCAAGGCGCAGCTAAAGACATCTTGTTCCACAAATTCTTCTGCTATACTTGCAAACAGCATTGAGGCAAGTCTGCCACGATTTTTATAATCGTATGAAAAAGCACTGCCACCAAGAGGCGAAAACACACCCTTTACACCTCCGAAAAATCCGTCCCAGGGACCTGCAAAAATCAAGTATCCCACAAGTTTTCCATCGTTCATCGCCGCTTTTCCGAATAGCTGACTGCTTAACCAATGCAGAATACCCGTCAAGTGTTTGCTGAAATCTTCATGGGGTAAATCAGGACAGTATTTTCTTTCGTTTTCAAGCTCCGCAAGTGCCAGTTTTACAGCCTCGTCAATATGTTTTTCGGTGAATTTTTCAAATGTTATTCTGTTTTTAGTAATCATTGTAATAACCATTCCTTTCAAACTAAAGCCTGTTTTCTTTGAGCATACCTCGACAATACCCGAGAAACAAAGCTGCGGCATGAGAAAAGAA
>JAZUOE010000113.1:0-4270 GCA_045604505.1 Ruminiclostridium sp.
TATTTTTATTATACAAGTGAACAACATTTTTGTCAAGCATTAAATATCTATTTTTGTCAAATTTTATAAAAATATGAACATTTGAAAATTTGTATTTTATTCAATAAATATTCACAATATGCAGAATAATATACATTTTTATGAATATTTAACCTTGACAAAGTGAATATTTTGCGTATAATAATAATAGAATATTTTATTTAAAGGAGATTAAAATAAAATGGCTAAAGAAATCAAAAAAATCATTCTTGCTTACTCAGGAGGTGTTGATACATCTATCATTATCCCTTGGCTGCACGAAAACTATCCTGGATGCGAAGTAGTATGTGTTGCTGGTAATGTTGGTCAGGATGCAGAAATTGAAGGTCTTGAGGAAAGAGCTAAGAAGACAGGTGCAACAAAGCTTTATATTGAAGACATTCAGGATGAATTTGTTAACGACTTTATCTTCCCCACTCTCAAGGCTGGTGCAAGATATGAGGGTTATCTTTTAGGTACATCTTTTGCGCGTCCTCCTATTGCAAAGAGACTTGTTGAAATTGCCAAAAAAGAAGGTGCAGATGCTATCTGTCACGGTTGTACCGGTAAGGGTAATGACCAGGTTCGTTTTGAGCTTACAATTAAGGCATTAGCTCCCGAACTTCAGATTATCGCTCCTTGGAGAATTTGGGATATTAAATCAAGAGATCAGGAAATTGAATATGCTGAAGCTCATAATGTACCGATTAAAATTACAAGAGAAACAAACTATTCTAAAGATATGAACCTTTGGCATCTTTCTCATGAAGGTCTTGACCTTGAGGATCCTGCAAATGAACCTTTATACAATAAGCCCGGTTTCCTTGAACTCGGTGTTTCCCCCGAAATGGCACCTGACAAGCCAACATACATTACAATCAGTTTTGAAAAGGGTATCCCTGTTGCTCTTAACGGCGAAAAGATGGACGGCGTTAAGCTTATCAAAACTCTTAACAAAATTGGCGGCGAAAACGGTATTGGTTTATATGACATCGTTGAAAACAGACTTGTTGGTATGAAATCAAGAGGTGTTTATGAAACTCCCGGAGGTACAATTCTTTACCACGCTCACGATGTTCTTGAAACAATTTGCCTTGACAAAGAAACTCAGCACTATAAGGCTGGTCTTGCTCAGAAGTATGCTGATATTGTTTACAATGGTCAGTGGTACACACCCTTAAGAGAGGCTATGGACGCATTTGTTGACAAGACACAGGAAACTTGCACAGGCGAAGTTAAACTTAAGCTCTACAAGGGTAACATTATCAATGCCGGTGTAACTTCTCCCTACACTCTCTACAGCGAAGATTTTGCATCATTCGGTGAAGATGATGTTTATGATCAGAAGGATAGTGCAGGATTTATTAATCTCTTCGGTCTTCCGATTAAGGTTAAGGCTATGCTTGATGCTGAAAGAAACAATAAATAATAAAGAAACAAAAATTAAGCTGACGAGCGGAGTTATACTCCGCTCAATGGCTTTTTTAAGTTTTAAGAGGTAGTAATATGGAGACTTACGAGATTATTTTAGGTGTTTTCGGCATTATTATTTTATCTATTTCGATTATTTTTATAAATATAATTGGTTTTAAATATTTGTTCAGGGTTATTTTAGTAAAAAAAGACAGAAAGCAGTTAAAGGAATTATTGTCGATTATGGACCGAATAATTGTGCGACTATTCAATATGATATAGGTAATAAAAGATATAGTGAAAAGTGCCATATCATGTTTTTCTCATCATTCAGTCCCCTTATTATGAGCAGTTCACCTACAACGTATCGCGTTGATGATGAGGTTACTGTGTACTATGATTATATGAAACCTTCAAGATGTCTTATAGACGGTTCAAGTGCATTTTATCTTACAGTAAGCTTTGCTTTTCTTGTTGGATTTAACCTCATTGTTTCTTTTATTGTATTTGCTATTTTAGCTTCAAACGGAATGATTTAAGGTGGATTTATGGTAGCAATTGGAATTGTTTTGTTTTTATTCCTATAATTTTCACAAATGATTTTGATAATCTCAATTATAATAAATGCTATCAGTATAATTAAATAAATTTTAGGAGTATTTTTTATGGAAAAAATGTGGGCAGGACGCTTTTCAAAAGAAGTTGACAGTGGTGTTAATGCTTTTAATTCATCAATTTCCTTTGACGGCAGAATGTATAAAAATGATATCGAGGGCAGTATCGCCCATGCAACCATGCTCGGCGAGGCAGGAATAATTTCAAAAGAAGATGCCGAAACACTTATCAAGGGGTTAAACGAAATCCTTTCTGATATAGACAGCGGTAAGCTTGAACTTGATATGACGGCTGAAGATATTCACATGTTTATTGAGGCAGAGCTAACCAAGCGTTTTGGAAGTGTTGGAAAACGCCTTCATACTTCTCGTTCTCGAAATGATCAGGTTGCACTTGATATACGTTTATACCTGCGCGATGAGATTGCTGAAATAAGAGCATTAGTATATAAAATCACAGATGTTCTTTGCAACATTGCCGAAAAGCATACAGAAACAATAATGCCGGGTTATACTCACCTGCAACGCGCTCAGCCTATCACTTTTGGTCAGCATCTTATGGCCTATGCGCAAATGTTCCTTCGTGATTTAGAACGCTTAGATGATACAGCAAAGCGCATGAATGAATGCCCTCTCGGCAGCGGTGCTTTAGCAGGAACTACATATAACATTGACAGATTCCTCACATCTTCCCTGCTTGGTTTTAATAATCCTATGGTTAATTCTCTTGATGGTGTTTCTGACAGAGATTTTTGTATTGAACTTTCAAGTGCAATTTCTATCATTATGATGCACCTTTCAAGATTTTCTGAAGAAATAATTCTTTGGTGCAGCTGGGAATTTAAATTTATTGAACTCGACGATGCTTTCGCAACAGGTTCAAGCATAATGCCTCAGAAAAAGAATCCTGATATTGCAGAGCTTGTAAGAGGTAAAACAGCAAGAGTATTTGGTGACAACATGACCCTTCTTGCAATGATGAAGGGGCTTCCCCTCGCTTACAACAAAGATATGCAGGAAGACAAAGAGGCAATATTTGATGCAATCGACAATGTTAAACTTTGCCTTTCCACTTTCATTCCTATGCTTGAAACAATGTCAGTATACAAAGAAAATATGAGAAATGCTGCTGCAAGAGGATTTATTAATGCAACAGATTGTGCTGACTACCTTGTTAAAAAAGGAATGCCGTTCCGTGATGCGTACAAAATTACAGGCGGACTTGTTGCTGAATGTATTGAAAAGAAAACAGACCTTGAACATCTTCCTATTGAATGTTATAAAGAGAAAACTGATCTATTCGATGATGATATTTATGTCGCTATCAGCCTTGAAACCTGTGTAAAAGAACGTAAATCTTACGGCGGACCCTCACCCGAAAGTGTAAAAACTCAAATTGATATTACAAGGAAAAAGCTCAACAAATGAACATAACATTTTCAAATGAAATAACATTTGAAGAGTATAATGCTCTTCGACGTTCAATAAACTGGGGTGAATTATCATTACGTCAGTTTAATATGATTAAAAAAAATTCTTTGTTTTTTGTAATTGCTAAAATAGATGGGGTTTCTATTGGTACAACCCGTTGCGTTGGCGATGGCGGTTATCACTTTTTTCTCTGTGATGTAATTGTCCATAGAGATTTTCAAAGATTAGGCATCGGAAGTATGCTTATCAATAAATTTCTTCAATTTGTTGATGATACAGTTGAAGAAGGCGAAACAGCAATGATAACTCTTGTTTCCGCCAAAGATAAAGAACCGTTCTACAAAAAATTCGGTTTTATTGAACGTCCTAATGCCGACAGAGGCGCAGGAATGTATATGTTCCACGAAAAAAATATAAAGGATTGATTATTTATGGCAGTAAAAGTATATATAGACGGACAGGAAGGAACAACAGGTCTTAAAATTCTCGAACGTTTTCAAGGAAGAAATGATATAGAATTGTTAAAAATTGACCCTGAAAAAAGAAAAGATTCCGAAGAAAGAAAAAAGCTCATTAATTCTTCTGACTATACTATTCTGTGTTTACCTGATGCAGCATCAATTGAAGCTGTTTCCTTTGTGGAAAATGAAAACACACGTATAATTGATGCCTCAACCGCTCACAGAACAAATCCTGAATGGGCTTATGGATTCCCCGAACTTTCTCCTGAACATCGAGAAAAAATCAGAACATCTAAGCGAGTTGCTGTTCCCGGATGTTATGCAAGTGGTTTC
>JAZUOE010000114.1:0-6366 GCA_045604505.1 Ruminiclostridium sp.
CAATCAGTTCCGATTCATACAAATCAAGCAAACTATGGGTTGTGTATACAGGCAATACATCAATATCTTTTATTCTTATTGCTTCCGCCTCTGAGGTAAAGCTCATTGATTTTGAAGACAGTCTCTGGGACAGTTTATTAATAACTTCCACCGAAGCAGGAGCCACTCCTGAACTCATATTATAATTAACCTGTGCTATTTCCGGGAACTGACTTTCTGCATTATTCAAAAAATTCAGCAAAAACACAAAGGCAGTAGCGGTCAACACAAGCAAGAGAATAGATGTGATAATATGTTTTTTAACATTCATCTTATCACTCCTCTACATACACTCTGTCACCATCAAATATATTCTTTGAAGAGTCGTAAACTATCATTGTACCACCGTACAGAGTATCAGAATGCACCTCTGCGTACATTTCATCTTGAGTAGCAATGTTTATTGATACTTCGCTGACAGTATAGTCCTTATTGTTCTGAAAAGGTGATAAAGTATACACAGATGCACTCTCACCAAATCCTGAAATTGCAGACAGTGGAATCAGGTATGCTGTGATGTTGGGATTTTCATCTTCAGAAAGTGTACCTGTTATCACCGCTGTAGTTTTAACCTTTGGCAGTAACATTGTATCTATAGTATCTGAAAAATAAGTCAGCAATGCTAATGCTAAAAAGAAAACAATTGCAAATCTTACAGAATACTTCTTCAGTTTATCCTTTTTCATATTAACCTCCTTAGCCTTTATCAGCATTCACAAAGGGAGAGTCTATGTTCTTTCTGCCATAAGTGAAAATCAGCAGTGGCGGTATCATAAACATAACACCGCAGGCAAAGATTATACCATAGTCATAGTTGCTGATATCTGACAAAGCGATAGATAAGGGATGCATTCCTTTGTCACTGAAATAAATTAAAGGTTGCTCAACCATATTCCAGTTATCAATAAAACAAAGCAGCACAAGAGTAACAAGACCGCCTTTAATCTGTGGCAGAATAATCTGTGTGAATATCTTGAGGTAGCCTGCTCCGTCTATTCTGGCGGCTTCTATAGAAGCATCAGAAATATAAAGTATACTTTGCCTGAGCAGACAAATACCAAACGCTGAAAAGGTACCGGGCAATATGATAGCGAGAAAACTGTTTAAGAGTTCAAGCTTATCGAGAACTATATAGTTTGGAACTAACGTTACTTGCAAAGGCAGAATCAGCAGAATGATATACACAAAGAACAGCTTATTCCTCAAAGGAAATTTAAGCTTTGCAAAGGCAAAAGCGGCAAGAGATGAAACTATAACCTGTCCTATAACTGTAGGTACAGTCATTATTACAGAGTTCCAGAATTTGAGCAGATACTCAGGTCTGCGAAAGAACACCTGATAATACTGTTCCAATGTTACCTTTTGAGGAATGAGATTAATATCTTTGTATTCACTACCTGAGAAATCCAATGTTCCGTTAACCTGACTCTGAGGCATAAATGAACTTGCAATCATATACACTACGGGGAACACAAAGACCGCCACTATGATAAATAGCAGAACATATTTGAGTATGAGTTTTGCAATTTTCATAGGGTCACCTCATTCTGTAAAGCTACGTTTACGCTCAAAAACAAAGAATCCAAGCAACAGCAGAATAATAAACAAAGATAAAATTACAGAAGCAGCGGAAAGCCGTGGATAATTGAGGCTGTAGTAATTGTTGTTGATAAAGTTCTGCAAAAAATACACATTCTTATTAGGGTAATCACCCCACAAGGCAAAGACCTCTCTGAAAATCTTAAACGAATAAATAATCTCCATAAGAAACACAAAGAAGGCTGTGGGGATTATCATAGGTATAGTAATTTTTGTGACCAACTTAAAAGAACTAGCACCATCAAGACGAGCGCTTTCATATAGAGAGGAAGGCACGTTTGCAAGACCTGCAGTAAAGAGTACAACGCAAAAGCCTGCATACTTCCACACATAAATAATTACTATCATTACCATAGAATACTCGGAAGTAAAAAACTGTATGGTGTCCATTCCCATAGCATTCAGTAAGTTGTTCACCGCACCATAATTATCAAAGAGTATCTGCCACACACAAATAAGGGATGCAACAGGCACTACCACAGGTATCAGCAAAGAACTTCTGAAAAAAGTGGAAATTTTCTTAAAAGAGTTAAGGAACAATGCAATCAAAAAAGAGATTATCATAAGCGCAGGGATTGCAATTACGGTGAATATCACAGTGTTTTTGATAGCAAGTAAAAATGTGTTGTTTGTAAAAAGCTCCTTGTAATTCTGAAGACCTACAAACTCATTTCTGACATACAGGCTTTTAACAAGGCTTATTATGTAAGGCACTACATAAAACACCATTATTCCAACAAAGGACGGCAAAATAAAAAGAGCCGCAACAATATATTCTCTGTGTTTCCTTTTCATAAGCCCTCCTTGTAAATTTCTTATTCATTCATATATATTTCCGTAGCCGAGCACAGGCGGTCAATAAATACTTCTTTTGTAATATTGCCGTCAAGATAATCGTTCATCAGTTTATATACAACATTTTGGTTGTAGTGGGTAGCGTTGATTCTGTTAAAATCATAAAGAGAACAGGTTTTGATATTTTCAACTATAGTTTTAAAATCTTCGTCAAGTGCCTTGTTCTTTGCGTTAAGCATCTCAACATCTGCTTCGTCTATGGTGCTGTCTTCGTCAAGAGTTCCGACGTAATCATAAGCTTTATTGAGTGCGCTTTCATATATTGCAGTTTTCACAGGCAAATCAAGATAGTTAGTACCCGTAAAACTTGTTTCATCATACAGTTCACCGCACCAGTATCCCTGACATCTGTCGCCAAGGGCATATTCAATAAAGGTCAGCACCTTTTCTTTTTGTTTGCAGTTTTCGTTTACGGCAAAGCCCATATTAACATAAGCGGATATCTCACCATCACGGCTGAAGTTATTTACAACGGCTATTTTATCCTCGCCGTTATTTCTGTTAAGCTGCATGGATGCATAGTTCAAAGGCGAAAATCCGAAGTACATAGCAAACGGAGGCTGAAGAAGGCATGCCTTTTGCCATGCATCAACATTGTTTTCTACACCTTCAAAGCCACAATCATTCACAAGTACCGTGACATAATCAAGAGCCTTACTGAATTCTTCTGTATCAAAATCGTGTGTTCCGTTTTTCAGGTCAACAAAACTGTCTATAAAATAATAGAAGAATTCTATGTCATCCAAGCCGAAGGCAATTTCACCCTGATACTGAGGTAAAACCTCTGCCAACGGTTCGTAAGAAAATGTATTGGCTGTAAGACCTAATCTTTCCAATTTGCTTTCGTTAGTTGCCCACACATTAGGGGAATAGAAAAGAGGAATGAAATACCGCTTTCCGTCAACAATTCCTGAGTCCATAACAACCTGATTATAATCTGCAAAATCTATCTCAGAGCCATAGTCAGAAATAATCTTATCAATATCGGCAAAGGAGCCTGACTTTGCAAGTTTTTCATAAGGCAGCATACAATCAAGAGAGATAATATCGGGACCGCCGTCAGACATCATCTCTACCGACAGCACCTCTGTCATTTCTTCGTTAGTTTCAAAGTATTTGACCTCTACTCTGTCGTTGTAATCTCCGTGAATCAGGCAATACTTATTGTATTTCTCGATAACCTCTACCAAGTGACTGCTGTAGTTTTGGAGGGTGTAGAACGTAAGAGGAGTGTCTTCTGGAACAGTTTCTTCTTCAGCTTTACACGCAGAAAGCACAAGTGAAAAAGTTAATGTAAATATAAGCAACATCGATAAAATCTTTTTGTTCATAAAAAGCACTCCTTCTTTCTTATTCATTAAGATATATATCTGTTACCGCCTTAAGTCTTTCTATAAATTGCGGTAAACTTATTTTGCTACTCAGGTAATCCTCTGTAATACTATTAATTACCTTGTCATTGTAATTGGAATACGCATTATGAAGGGTGAAGTTCTGAATGCTTTCTATATATTTTCTGAGAGATTCGGCGTTTTCTGTTGATAACATCATCTCGCTTGTATTAATATCAAGGGAATCCTGGTAGCTCTCTGCAAAAGCTTTATCAAAGCTGATGGATGAACACTTCTCAAATAGTTTATCCATCACTTCATTATGTACAGGGTAGGATTGTCCGAATCCTCCTGATACATTTGGATTATATTCAATGATATCTGCACCTGTCATATTGCTTTGTGTTTTTTCACTAAGAGCAAATTTGATAAACTGCAAAGCAACTTCCTTGTTTTTGCAATTTTCGTTTATAAATATAGCATCATTAATCTGTGCAGATGTACCATTGTGCAATGTAGGAAGATTAAGTATCAACGGAGTTTCGCCAAGTTCAGATATTCTGCACACCTCTGCAGCTAAATCAAAGATACTGTATCTGCCATCCATGGAGAACAAATACTCTTCTCTCGGAAGATATCTGCCACCAACATTGTTATATGAATCCACTATACCCTTCAAACTGTCGAGCGTTTCAATAAACTCCCTATCATCAAAATCTGCTGTCTTGGCATCAGTATCAACCTGTCCGTCTATACATGTATAGAAAATGCTTTTAGCAAAATTTTCTTCACTGAATAAATGGCTCTTGTATTTTTCTGATATCAAAACAATATCGCTATAGGTAAGTTGCTGAGAGGTTCCTGCTATATCAGAGATTTCTGCCAAATCTTCGCAAGACGTGACTACAGCATCAGGAGAATATGTAGTCGGTATAAAATATCTTTTTCCACCCACAATACCAGCATCCATGACATATTGATTATATTCATTCAGATTCAAAGGATTACTTGAAGTATCGCTTTCAAATATAGAATTTATGTCCATAAAAATATTCTGTGTGACCAACTTTTCCATAGGTACATTGGTCTGAGATATCAAAGAGGAACCCATAATATCCGGACCTGCACCTGCCATAACCTCTGTGAGAAATTTGTTGGTTAGCTCATTTTCATTTTCAAACTCAACCACTGCTATCTGCATATCCAAATTAGAACACTGCTTGTTATATTCATTTATCAGTTGCTCCACATCCGACCAACTTCCTTTTAGCGTATAGTATGTACATCTTTGTGCTGTTGTTTCCTCTTGACACGCACACAAAGTCAACACAACTATCGCAAACAAACATAATAGAGAAATTGCTTTCTTCATAAAAAGCTCCTTTTACTTTGCAGTAAATGATATTGCAAAGATTCCGTTTGACAACAAAACCTTAAGCTTAAACTTGTGAAGCTTAAGTATTTTCTTTGTAAGATATAGTCCTATTCCGTTACCGGACTTCTGTCCGTTTTTCGGGTGGCGGTAATAAGGCTTGAAAATCCTTTTCAAACCCCTTTTGTTAAGATAACTGCAAGTATTGCTGACAGAAAAAGTCTTGCCCTTAATAGAAACGTAAACTTTATCATCTTCGCCATATCGCAGGGCATTGTCAATCAGATTTTCAATTACTGAACCTATAAGGGACTTGTCCGCATTTATTAACACATCTGAATCACACTCAAATATAATCTCTTTATCAGCATTTGAGTAAGAAGAAATAATTTCTTTTGCAAGTTCAGATAAACTGAATTTTTGAAGATTGAGTTTATATACATCCGAGGTCATTCGGGAAAGTTCAAACATTTTCTTAACTCTCTCGTCCATAACCTCAACTTGATTTAATATAGCATCACAATAGGATTTTTGCTCTGTGTTTTCTGATGTTGCCTCAAGGTTTTCTGCATTACCGCTGATAACAAACAAAGGGGTTTTCAGGTTGTGAGCAAGAGAGTTCGTTATGGTAATCAGATTACGCTCCTGTTCCAGTTGCTTTTTGATATACATATAGACAACCAAGGAAAGCAGAATACCCATTGCAAAGAAGAGTATAACGGTGTATGTGCTGACAAGTTTAATATCATCAATACAATGCTCCATAACATTGAAAGGTTCTATATATGTAACAGTATAGACGTTGTAATCACCTTCGAGGATAACAGAATATCCCGAAAGGTGAACCTCACCATCACCAACAGGCTCATAAGAATTGCTCGTTTGTCTGTATGCGTACTCAAAATCTCCTAAATAGTAAAGTCCATAAAAGTCAGAATCCTGTTTTCCTTTATCCACTATTTCGTTCATTCTGCTGACACTGCGTAATCCAAAGAAAAAATCTCTGTCTATTACATTTCTTCTGGACTGGGAACCTTCTTTCACTTTGTTTGTCAGCTTAACATTAGGATTCAACTCAAATGTTTCTATGGGTGTATCCTGAGCATACCACACATGGTCTTCTTGTGTTTCAACAATCTCTATTGTTATAGGGATAATCTGCTCATCTAT
>JAZUOE010000115.1:0-2762 GCA_045604505.1 Ruminiclostridium sp.
GAAAGCACTATAATTCTGCAATTGCACTTGCAGAAGAGGTTTGTCGTATTCTCGACCAAAAGGTTGCCGAATCCGGAAGAACTCCTACTGTAGAAGAGGTACAGGATACTGTAGAAAAGGTTCTTGTTGAAAACGGACACGCTAAAACTGCAAAAGCATATATTCTTTACAGAGCGAACAGAACAAGAATACGTGAAATGAACACAACTCTTATGAAGACATACGAAGATTTGACTTTCAAATCTGCTAGAGATTGTGATATCAAGCGTGAAAATGCTAATATTGACGGCGATACCGCTATGGGTACAATGCTCAAATACGGCTCAGAAGGTGCTAAGCAGTTTAACGAAATGTACGTCCTTGACCCTTCCCATTCTAAGGCTCATATCGACGGTGATATTCATATCCATGACCTGGATTTCCTTACTTTGACAACTACTTGCTGTCAGATTGATATAAAAAAGCTTTTCAAAAACGGTTTTTCTACAGGACATGGTTATTTAAGAGAGCCTAATAACATCGCTAGTTACTCTGCTTTAGCTTGTATTGCTATACAATCTAACCAAAATGACCAGCACGGTGGTCAGTCTATTCCAAATTTCGATTACGCAATGGCTGACGGCGTAAAGAAAACTTATGAACAGCTTTATAAAAAGAATATAATTCGCGGAATTACACTTGAAACTGATAACGAAAATGATGCAGAAATTGAAGAAAAAGTTTCTGCATATATGGATAAATTAAAGGAAGAAAAAGGCATATTCCCTACCCTCGCTAACAGCAATGGTTTTGCTGAGGCTGAAATCGAAGAACTTATCAGCGTTGTTGGCAGTAAGGAACTTGCTGAAAAAATTCAGTCCTTTACTTTAAAATTCACTAAAAAAGAAACAAACAGAGCTACATATCAGGCTATGGAGGCACTTGTTCATAATTTAAATACTATGAACAGCCGTGCAGGAGCGCAGATTCCTTTCTCTTCCATTAACTATGGCACTGACACATCTCCTGAAGGTCAGATGGTTATTGAAAATGTACTTCTTGCTACTGAAAATGGCTTAGGAAATGGCGAAACGCCTATATTCCCTATTCATATTTTTAAGGTTAAGGAAGGCATAAATTATAACTCCGAAGACCCCAACTATTACTTATTTAAACTTGCTTGTAGAGTTTCTGCAAAGCGCCTTTTCCCTAATTTCTCATTCATAGATGCACCATTTAATATCGGCTACTATAAAGAAGGCGATTATAACACAGAAATTGCCTATATGGGCTGCCGTACCCGTGTAATCGGAAATAATTTTGATAAATCCAGAGAAATTGTAACAGGAAGAGGAAATCTCAGTTTTACTTCAATCAACCTTCCCCGACTTGGTATTAAGGCCGGTAAGGATATTGTACGATTCTTTGAGTTATTAGAAGATGAAATGAATCTTGTTGTTGCCCAGCTTATGTATCGTTACAAAATCCAGGCACAGAAAAAAGTTAAAAACTATCCTTTCCTTATGGGTCAGGGTATTTGGATTGATTCGGACAAGCTTGGTCCTGAGGATTGCGTAGGTGAAATCCTTAAGCATGGTACTCTTTCTATGGGCTTTATAGGTCTTGCTGAATGTTTGGTTGCATTAATCGGTCAGCATCACGGCGAAAGCGAATATGCACAGGAGCTTGGATATAAAATTATCAGTCGTATGAGAGCAAGAATGGACGAAGAATCTGAAAAGACAGGTCTTAACTTCTCCCTTTTAGGCACACCGGCAGAAGGACTTTCAGGTAGATTTGTACGTATTGATAAGAAGGTATTTGGTGAAATTAAAGGCGTTACAGACCGTGATTATTATACCAACTCTTTCCATATTCCTGTTTATTACAAGGTTTCTGCATTTAAGAAAATTCATCTTGAGGCTCCATATCACGCATTAACAAACGCAGGTCATATCAGTTATGTTGAGCTTGACGGTGACCCTATGAACAACCTTGATGCTTTTGAACAGATTATTCGCTGCATGAAAGAAGAAGGTATCGGCTACGGCTCTATTAACCACCCTGTTGACCGTGACCCTGTATGTTGTTACACGGGTATAATCGGTGACCGTTGTCCTAGATGTGGTCGTGCGGAAAATCAGAAAACAACAACCACAGAAAGAATTAAACGTATTAAAATTTCATAAAATTTACGCTTAATAATAGGGTTCACCCATTAATTTAACAAAAAATTAACAATTTTCTGCAATAATGTGCCAAATTATATTGACATATTTGCACTTTTAACCTATAATATTAAAGGATATAAATTTCATTTTATATATCATAATCTTTATAAAACTCAGGAGGCTTATCATGAGAGTTTACAATTTCAGTGCGGGTCCTGCTGTACTGCCCGAAGAAGTACTTAAAGAAGCAGCAGAAGAAATGCTTGATTACAAAGGTACAGGTATGTCTGTAATGGAAATGTCCCACAGATCTAAAGCTTATGATACAATTATCAAAGAAGCTGAACAGGATCTCAGAGATATTATGAACATCCCTGACAACTACAAGGTATTATTCCTTCAGGGTGGCGCTTCCCAGTTCTTTGCAGAAGTTCCTATGAACATGATGAAGAACAAGAAGGCAGCTTACATAATCACAGGTCAGTGGGCTAAGAAGGCTTGGCAGGAAGCTAAGATGTACGGTGAAGCAATCGACGTAGCTTCTTCCGCTGATAAGACCTTCTCTTATATCCCCGATTGCTCTGATCTCGATATTCCCGAAGATGCAGACTA
>JAZUOE010000116.1:0-4496 GCA_045604505.1 Ruminiclostridium sp.
GTCAATAGTTTTTTATCGAAAAACGATAAATTTTTATCTTTTTTCGATTGTGTGCAATTTTAAAATAACGTATGTTTGAGAAAGAGTAATATGTGGTATTGCATAATTTTTGATAATTATTTTGTCATATTATGTAGAAAAAAAGGGAAAAATGATAAAAAATATGACAAAATGTTGACAACTATGATGCGATAGTGTATACTTTGAAATTGGATTATGTATATTTTGTGAAAGGAACTAATATGAAAAATCACAATGAGCTGTTTGAAACCTGTACAAGTTGTTTAGCTAAAGAACTGCCTGTTTTAAGGAAAATGGCAGGGTTGACACAAAAGGAAACAGGCGAGTTGTTAGGTGTAAGCCGTCAGACGATAACTAATATTGAAAATGGCACAGTTAAAATGAAATGGTCAATATTTCTTGCAGCCATGTTTATATTCAGCCTGGACCGCAGCACCTCAGAATATTTAAAAACCATTGATATTCCTTATGAGCAATTAAAAAATTGGCTCCACGAAAAACGCAGAGAGGACAGAAGTTAACAATGAATTTCAGTATTGTAATTCCTACATGGAACAGGTCAGATTTAGTTGAGGCACTGCTGGAATCCCTTTATACCGAACGTGAACGGTATCAGCAGGGAGAAACAGAGGTTCTTATAGTTGACAGCAGCACAGGAGATGAAAAAGCAAGGATTGTTGCAGCCTGTGAAAAATATGATGCAAAATACATTGACGGTGATGACAGCGTAAGAAAGAAAAGAAATAAGGGTATAAGGCTTTCTGTTTATGATTATATCCTGTTTATTGACTCAGACGTAACTGTTGAAAAAGGACTTTTAGATGAATATGTAGAGGCTTATAAAAATCCGTACAAGGTAAAACTTGGCGGAGTTCTTGGCTATACAGAATTTGTGGGCAAAAAGACATTTTGGTGGAAAATGCTGGAGAGAACAAGTCTTGTCAGCTCTTTCTCATTTGCTAGAGATTACCCCTTCCACTCCTGGACTATAGGCAATAACGTGTCTTTTAAGAAATCTGTCCTTGAGGAAATAGGAATGTTTGAAGAGAATTTTCCCTTTAAACTGGGCGGTGACGACCTTGACATGACTTATCGTGTTACAAAGGCAGGATATATGATAGGTTCTGCACCTAATGCTGTTACATATCACTCAAGAAAAACCTGGAACAATTATAAGGCAGTACATGACAGAGCAAAACGCTGGGGCACAATGGAGAATTTTATTGTCAGCCGTCACCCTGAACTGTACAAACGTGTTATTCCTAAAAATTATGTTTTAGAGTTTATTGTTTTGCTGTGTATGGCAATTCTGACATTTGCAATAGGCAATTTTATGCCGCTGATAATAGCAGCAGCATGGATTGTTGTGAACTGGATAATAGACTATATTATTGACGTAAATAAAAGAGGCTTTTGCTCACCGCTTTATTATTACGGGGCACAGATTATTCAGATGCAGTATGAATTTTACAGAGTGCTGGGCAGTCTTAAAAAAGGCTCACTTGGTGCTTTATATAAGGGAATTATCTTTAACAGATTTCAGATTAAGTACGGTATGGCAAACGAGGCTTTCAGAGTTAAAAAGTTGATTTGGTCATTTTTGGCTGTTTGCTTAATTGGAATTGCTTGTTATCAATTTTTGATTAAATAGAGGTGCCGAAATGGATTTGAATGGTATAAGTATTGTAATAGCAACCAAAGGGAGAGTAAAGCTCCTTGAGGATTTGATTATCAGTGTGCAGGAAGCACGTAAGAATTTTGATGGGCCCACAGAGGTTTTACTGATTGATGACAGTAACGAAAAAGACGCGGCTGCCATTAAGGATATGTGTGAAAAATATGATGCAAGAAGAATTGAATTCGGCCCGTCTGTTCCTGAAAAAAGAAATGTAGGAGCTAGAGAGGCAAAGTACGATATTGTTCTGTTTCTTGATTCTGACTGTATCGCTACACCTAATCTGCTTAATGAACATTATAAGCTGTATACAGATGAAAAAGTGGGCGGTGTAGCAGGTTATCTTGAATTTGTCGGCGAAGATACATGGTTCTGGAAAGCGGTTGATAAAACCCCGTTTACTATTTGTTTCAGTTTTCCGAAATGGATGGACACAGTTCCCTGGACACCTACAGCCAACTGTTCTATGAGAAAAAAGGTTTTTGAGGAAATCAACGGCTTTGACCGTAGCTTTCCCGATAAGCCCGGTGGTGAGGACGTTGACCTTGGTTTACGCATGATTAAGGCAGGGTATATATTTAAGTGTACCGCTGACGGCCTGGTTTATCACAGCAAGAAAACCTGGATTCCTGTTAAGGATATGTTCCGCAGACTTTGGTATTACGGTTCGGCAAACTATTATTTAGCAACAAAGCACCCTGATTATGTAATGAATATTATGCCAAGAAAAAGCTCTATTTACCTTACAGGCATAATCTCGGTGCTGATAGTTGCGTTGATTACATTTAACTTTTGGACATTGCTGACTATACCTGCGTGGCTTATAGTTGATATAATGCTTTCGGCAATTTTTATAAATAAATTTGCCTCTTATAAGGGCACAACATTTTTAAAGCAGTGCGTTGTGCAGTTACTTATCCTGGATAATGAGCTGGGATATGTGGTTACCTGCCTGAAAAAAGGTAAACCTAGCTATATAAATAAGGATGTAGTATATTTTGACGGTCAGATGGACGGTATACAGGACACTAGCTCAATAATGACCTGGTGCAACCTTATAAGCGTGTTGCTTTTAATCTGCGGTGTAATGCTGTTCTTGTTCATTTAAAAACAAAAGGAGATTTCCTATGAATACATACGAAAATGAATTACAGAAATTAAGAAAGCTGTATGAAGACGGGGTGTTTTCGCCTGATTTTTATCGAAAGAAAATAACTGATATTCATCAGCTTGATGATTATGCAGCATTTCAGACTATACCTTTTACTTACAAAAGGGAGATAAGAAATACAACTGTTGAGGAAAGAACCACAACAAAGCCTGAAGATATTTACGGAATTTTCTCAAGCAGCGGTACAACAGGCGAAAAGACATATTATATCTACAACCGTAATGATAAAAAAGTACATGAAGAATTCGTAAAAACCTTTTACACCGAACTTGGCATTACCGCAAAGGATATAGGCGGTGTTATGGCACCTGTAGATACAGGAGTAATGGCACATACAATGATGTGGCAATTTACTACTATGGGCGCAGGTTATGTGAATTGTCCTATTCCGTCACCTGAAAATGTTATAGACACTATTACAAAGGTGCCTGTAACTGTAATTGCCACAAGACCAAGTATTGCATCAGGGGTGGCATATAATCCTCTGCTGCAGCAAATGGCGCAGAAATCTAAGGTAACTAAGCTTTTAATGGGCGGCGGTTTCCTTTCCGATGAAAGAAGAAAGCTGCTTGAAAAATCATGGAATGCAGAGTGTTATAATATGTTCGGCATGAGCGAAATGTTCGGACCTATGGCAGGTGAATGCAGAAATAAAAACGGACTCCACTACCTTGACACTTACCTGATGATTGAAATTGTAGACCCTAAAACAGGTAAGCCTGTAGAAGAAGGAAAAACAGGCGTTGCTGTTTATACAACCTTATGGGACAAGGGTTTCCCACTGCTCAGATATTGGACAGATGATTTAATGAAAATTACAAGAGAAAAGTGTAGCTGTCAGAGTCCTTATCCCCGTTTATCTTATTTAGGACGACTTAACGATTGCTTTATCATGGGAGAAAATTACATTTTCCCTGAAAACGTGGAAAACATTCTCTTTAAATACGGATATATCGGTGAATATTGTGCTGAAAATCAGGGCGACAGTTTCCTTGTAAAAACAGAAGGCGGCAGTAAAGACATCAACCCTGAAATGTTAAAAGAAATGCAGGAGCTGTTTAATTCTCCTGTTGAAATTGAAGTGCTGACTCCCGGCAGCCTCAATTATGACGGACATGGAAGAAGATTTGTTCAGAAGGATTCTCACATCTGACAATACAAAGTTAATAATAACTCAGGAGGATAAATCTTGTGAAAATAGCGGTTGCAGGGGCAGGATATGTAGGTCTTTCAAATGCCATTCTGTTGGCTAAGAATAACGCAGTTGTTTTAGTTGAACCTAATGAAGATAAGGTAAATAAGATAAATAGCGGCATATCGCCCATTGCTGATGAGGATATTACAAGGCATATTAAAGATAAATCCCTTAATCTGACGGCAACATCAGACGAGAATGCCGCCTACAGGGACGCAGATTATATTTTTCTTGCATTGCCCACAAACTACAGTGAAAAAATACTCGGATTTGATACAAGTGTAGTTGAACAGGTTGTGCAGAAAATAAAGCAGCTTAACAATAAAGCAATTATTGTAATCAAATCTACAGTGCCTATTGGTTTTACAGAAGAACTGACAAAATACGTAGAATATGATAATATCTTTTTCTCTCCTGAGTTTTTAAGAGAGGGA
>JAZUOE010000117.1:0-2844 GCA_045604505.1 Ruminiclostridium sp.
ATTTAAATTTGTATACTTTTACAAAATTATCTCATATATGAGAATTTAACAATAATTCTTATTGACTCATTCTCATATATGCGGTATAATACTCTTGTAAACAAAGTTGGTTTATCCTATAATATGCACTTATTATTTATATATTTCATATTTAAAGGATACCACAATCCCCACTTTTTGTCAAGGCAAAAACGCAATAACAGGAGGTTTAAAATGCAGAAAAACTACACTCTCCCCAGTGGCAAACAGCTCACCCTAAATCACCTAATCGTAATCCCCGAACCAGACATCTCAATCCTCACAACAGACTTTTACTTAAACGGTCACCCATTCGGCAAAATGGTCGCCTATAATGGCACACTCGCAAATTTGTCGAAGATAAAGGATTGCTATGAACTGGGCATGGCAATCAAGAAAAGAAAGAAATACCACTACAACCCCGATGACGTGTTCACTGTTATAACAGATTTTAAAGTCAAGCGTGAGTATGTTTTCGAAAAGCCTACCTACTATATTTTTAATAAGATATTTGACTTTATCACCGACTTAGGCTTTAAGTCCGATAATCAGGTTTATGCTAATATTCTTCTTATAAAAACCGCTGTTCTTGATGAAAAAGTCGAGGATATACATCGGAAATTAGTGTTAGGCTTAGACGCTTATGTTGCACTATAAGGAGGTGTTTTAAATGAACAATATTCTTGAAGATATGTACTATGGCAGGGTTTTGCCATTCTGGGAGCATTCCATTGAAACTGCCGAATATCGTGAAAAGGTTAAGGAATCAATCGCCGCCGACAGAGAGCTCCGAGCAGCTTTCCCTAACGCTGAAAAACTTATTGATAACCACGATAATGCAAGAAATGAGGTACAGGAAATCGTGTCATTTCAGCAGTTTGTTTATGGTTTCAGAGTCGGTGCACAGTTAGTGTTAGAAATGCTTAAGAAGGTAGAATAAGGAGGTAAAATTTATGTTCGATTGTAATTGTTATTTATATGTAGCACCTATTGCAGGTGAAGAAAATTCTGTTGACAGACAGATTAAATCCGGTAAAGCCTTCGGGGAAAAATGCATAACGTCAAAATTCAAGCGAATATTCATTGAAAAAGAAGATGAAACCGATATGCCTGTTTATGAGCGTGAGGCTTTTAACGAATTTCTTTATTGCTATTGTGACAGTGAGAACAGACCCACGCTTTTTATGGATATTACAGTTCTGAATAATATGAATTTGCGTCAGACGAAAACGCTGAAAGACTACCTTTCATTTATGGATATAATAATTATTTCCGACGGCGGATTTGTTGCAAATTTCGGAACAAATTATCCTTTTGCGGTATCAGCAATTACATTGCAGGAAACAAAGATGCTTGGCAGTAAGGACGATTACCGCATATTCAGTAATGTAGTTGGTTACTGCTGTTATCCCGAAAAGGATGATACGAGAAAATATCCGCAGTTTATTCTGGCTGAGAATTTCTCCTCACTGGTAACAGCGACGAAAAACCTGCATGTATATGTCGAGCCTGATATTTATAACTCTACATATATAAACGAGCGCAAGCATTTAAATCCAGTATTGAACAGAATCAGGGCAGGAGAATTTGATTTGTTTATTTCCTTTAAAGAGGCATTCAGAGCGGACGAGCTTGACGGTGTTATCAGCGAAATCAGAAGATATGTGCCTGTAATTCTTGTAGACGAGGACGAAAGATTTTCATTTTTAGATAAGTCCGAATGACACCCGAAGGCTCATTATTGCAAAGCTCTGTGTGCGGAGATTTATTCTATCAAAATATAAATAGAGAGCATACCTCAATCGGATTTTCGAGTTTAAATTATTTTACGTTTTTTCTTTCATACTATATATAGGAGATGCAAAACTAATTTGATTGCCATGGTCTATGGGAAAGTAACAACGTCAATAATTACTGTGTAGATGCCTATGGCAGGAAAGGATTTTAAAATGAAAGAAAAATTATTGCTGAAAAAGGAAACTCTGAAGGCCTGGGCACAGCTGCTCAGACGAGAGAACAAAATCGATAATGAGCGCTACAACAGAATGATTATCGCTATCGATAACCTCCAGTGCTGACCGCTATGGGATTATTACAGCATTCTTTCGGGTGCTGTAATAATCTTACATATTATAGAGGTTGACAATCATTTATTGTTGTGGTATCATTAAACTAAACCAACAAAATAACAAACTTGAAAGGAGAAAATATGGATATTTACGATATACGGCAGGAAATGCAGCTAAACGGAAAGCGAATCCAGGACCTGCCTCTTAAGGTTACTTATTATGCACGAGTTTCCACCTTATCCGAGGAGCAGGAAAACTCTATCGAAAATCAGATTGCCTATTTTGAAGAATATATCAAGCGTAACACAAACTGGACCTTTGTGAACGGATATGTTGACCGTGCACGAGGCGAAAGCACGCATAACCGCGTCAACTTTAACAGAATGATGGAAGATTCAAAGCTCGGTCTGTTTGACCTTATACTTACAAAGGAAATCAGCCGTTTCGCCCGTGACACCGTTGACAGTATCACAAAAACACGTGAGCTTTTAAATAACGGCGTAGGTGTTTATTTCATCAACGATAGCCTCAACACCCTTTCGGCGGACAGCGAATTGCACCTTACCATCATGGCAAGCCTTGCAACCGAGGAAGTGCGAAAGCTCTCGGAGCGTGTTAAATTCGGACATAAACAGGCCATCAAGAACGGAAACGTGCTGGGCAACAGCAGAATTTTCGGTTACGATAAACAAGACTGCAAGCTCACTATAAACGAAAAAGAGGCGGAAATGGTGCGTCTTATTTTCGAGCTTTACGG
>JAZUOE010000118.1:0-10452 GCA_045604505.1 Ruminiclostridium sp.
GGCAAATACTATCAGCTTTATACAGGTATGTTTGAGTTGGATTAATAACAGAAAGGACCCCTCACAGGGTCCTTTTTATTTATGCTTTCCTTGTTTTTATGCCGAAAATAAGTCTGAATAACCATGCAAACGCTTTCGGACTTCTCATTACAACTACCTTCATAATATGTACCCCCTCAGCATTTTCTTATGAGAATAATCCCGATAAGAATAAGGATTGCGGCAAGGAGAAACAGCATAAATCTCCATGATACAAAACAGAGAAAAACTGTTCCAAGTATCAGCAGAATTATGGCAACTGCACATCTGCCGTTGCTATCCCGTCTTCTCATTTCACCGCCCCCTTTGGTTTTGTATTATAGTTTATTCATTTGCGGGGAATGTGTTACAGAAAAAGCTGTCCCCTTTTGTCACCGAAATGTCATTGTATGTCCCGTTCTTATATGTTACTATGATATTGCCGTAATAAGCAGTACGCTCACTCCTTACGCTCACGGGAATTACTGCACTGCGGCAGAAAGGACAAGATATGGGAGAAGAAAAAATAGCCGACAAGGAAGAAATTTTAAGCTACCTTACCAACGTCATGAGAAGTGCGGGAGTAGATGAAAAGACCCGCATGAAGGCATCGGAGCAGCTGGGAAAATATCTGGGGCTGGACGTTAAAAAAGGCGAAACGGAAGAAAGGATAACGGTGACAATTTGTGATGACATCGGCAGAAAATAAAATCCGCCTGTCACAGCTGATTGCACCGTCCTTTTATGATGTCCACTGCGACATTCAGGACCACTGCCACACCCACTACATTTTATGTGGTGGGCGAGGCAGCTGCAAATCCTCCTTCGTCAGCCTTGAAATTATTCTGGGCATTATCAATGACCCACAGGCAAACGGGGTTGTTATAAGAAAGGTGGGGCAATACCTTCGGGATAGCGTTTTTGAACAGCTTTTATGGGCAATCGAAAAGCTGGGTGTTTCAGAATTCTGGGAAAGTAAGGTGACCACCCCCGAGCTTATTTACAAGCCCACAGGACAGCGCATTTTGTTTCGTGGAGCAGACAAACCACGAAAGCTTAAGTCCACTAAGGTTGCCAACGGGTACATAAAGTACGTGTGGTATGAGGAAACGGACGAATTTTCAGGGCAGGAAGAAATCGATAATATAAATCAATCTCTTCTTCGCGGCGGAGAGATTTTCTTCTGTTTCTACAGCTTTAACCCGCCAAAAGAACGCAGCAGCTGGGTAAATCAGATGTGCGATGAGCCGAGAAATGACCGCCTTATTCACCGCAGCGACTACCGTAGTGTGCCGAAAGAATGGTTAGGTCAGCAGTTTATTGCAGAGGCGGAATATCTGCAGCAGAAAAATCCTGCCCGATATGAAAACGAATATCTCGGCATTGTCACAGGGACAGGTGCCGAGATTTTTCCGAATATTAATGTCAGGGAGATTTCCGACGAGGAAATTGAGGCTGGGGAAAGATTTTGTCGTGGTCTTGACTGGGGCTATGGTGCTGACCCATTTGTTTATCTTTGCCTTATATATGACAAGAGGGGCAGAAGAGTGCTGATTTATTCCGAGTATTACAAATATGGTGCAAAATTTGATGATATTGCAGCAGCTATAAAGGCGGAGAATGTTCTCAACCGCACGGTTATTGCTGAAAGTGCCGAGCCTCGCTCAAATGATGAACTTCGGGCAAGAGGAATAAAGCTGAAACCCGCCAAAAAGGGCAGCGGCTCAATAGAATTTGGTATACGTTGGCTGCAGAATTTAAACGAAATTGTCATTGACCCCATACGCTGTCCCAACGCTAAAAGAGAGTTTTGCGGCTATCGTTTTGAGAGCGACGGCAACGGCGGTTTGAGAGGGGAATACCCCGACAAAAACAACCACACAATTGACGCTGCCCGATACGCTCTAGAAGATGATGCAGGTCGCAAGGCTGCCGTAATATCAGACAGGCGGCGGCTTGGAATTTATTAAAGGAGAGGAAAAATGTTTCAGATTTCAGAAAATGTTACAATTACCCCTGAACTTGCCTTGAAATTCATAACAAGGCACAACAGGGACAAGGATAGACTTGAGCGCCTTTACGATTATTATATCGGCAGCCACTCAATTCTTTCCCGTGCAAAGGACAAGGGAGCAGCAAACAACCGACTTGTCTGCAACCATGCCAAGTACATTACCGATTGCACTACCGGATATTTTATGGGTTCGCCTGTTCAGTATCTTTCACGCAAGGGCGGGGATATTTCAGCAGTCAAGGACGTTCTCAGACGTGCCGACAGTGAAACGCAGGATATTGACCTTGCAAGAAACGGTTCCATTTTCGGAATGTCCTACGAAATGCTGTACTTTTCAAGTGAGGGTGAGATAAAACTTGCAAGTCTTGACCCCCGCAACAGTTTTGTTGTTTATGATGATACGGTTGAACAAAGAGCAGTTTTCGGGGTGTATTATATGCCTGTATATGATGAAAATGACTTTGTGAAAGGCTACCGCTGTTATCTTTGCGACAGGGAAAAGGTGACGGAATTTACACTTACCTCAACCCTTACAATGGATAAGGTGCAGCATTCATACCCCCACTTCTTTGGTGATGTACCGATTATTGAGTTCTATAACAACGGAGATTGTCAGGGAGATTTTCAGCAGGTAACATCTCTTATTGACGCATATAACGTGCTGCAATCTGACCGTGTCAATGACAAGGAACAGTTTGTGGACGCAATCCTGTTGATTAAGGGACAGGTATTAGGTGACAGCGCTGACGAAGAAAGCGAAACCTATAAGGCAATTAAGGAATACGGTGTTATGACTATTGATGACGGAGGTGACGCCAAGTGGCTCACCCGTCAGTTTGATGAAAGCTCCGTTGATATTCTCAGAAAGGCGCTTGAAAACGACATTCACAAGTTCAGCGGTGTACCAAGTATGAGTGATGTCAGCTTTTCGGGCAATGCCTCAGGTGTTGCAATGAGATACAAGCTCCTTGCATTTGAGCAGATGACAAAAATCAAGGAGAGATATTTCAGCGAAGGTCTTAAGCTCAGACTTAAAATGATTGCTAATGCCCTTATGACAATTTCAGCAATCAGCATTGACCCGGCGGATATAGAAATTCTCTTTACACATTCGCTGCCTGAAAATGAGTCTGAACTTGCACAGACAGCAAACCTGCTTAAGGATATTGTACCGGCAGAAAAGCTTATAAAATTGCTCCCTTTTATTCCTGACGAGGAGTAAAATGCAGAACCCCCGAAGAATATTCTTCGGGGGTTTTTGTCATAGTCTATAAGAAATAATAAATCGTCAATAAAATCAGCGAAATAAATCTTTTAAACCAATGAAAGTGAGTGAGAATTATTCACCCTTCTGCTTTGCGAAACATTCACTGCATAATACGGGTCTGTCCTCACGGGGCTTGAAAGGAACTCTAGCTTCCTGACCACATTCAGCACAAGTTGCTGTGAACATTTCTCTGTTTCTTGTAGCATTCTTCTTTGCGTCGCGACATGCCTTGCAGCGCTGAGGCTCATTTGTGAAACCCTTTTCAGCATAGAATTCCTGTTCACCTGCTGTAAATACGAATTCGTTTCCGCAATCCTTGCATACAAGTGTCTTGTCTGTGTACATACGATATACCTCGCCAATATAATAAATATTTGGTCGCTGACGGAGTTGCACCGCCGATACTGGTGCGGCCACAAAGGGAGTGCAGTAGCAATCCCTTAAATAAACTTTTTAAGCTTTTGTTTTGAACGGGAAAGGGAATTATCCACAGATTTCAGTGGAATAGAAAGCTTAGCGGCAATCTGCTTATAACTCAAACCTTCCAAATAGAGCCTCAAAACAGCCAATTCTTTTTTAGAAAGAAGATTTTCCAACTTTTTATAAAGCTCACTGTTGCGCTCCTTAAGGATAACGTAATCCTCTGTAAGTGCAGTTTCATCGGTAAGCTGTTCAAAATCGTAATCTTCGGCAACCGAAAGTCCGCCCGATGCCTTTTTAATGGCGTTTTTCATACGATTTACAATACAAACCTCAGCAAAGCTTTGGAATTTTCCTTTACTATCGTCATAAGCCTTTACCGCATCAAGGAGCCCCAAAAAGCCCTCTTGAAAAAGGTCATCATCATCAATATTTGAGTTTTTTCTCAAACGTGATGCCTTTATGCGGATAATTCGTGAGTAACGATAAATCAGAAGTGAAATCTCTGCGCTTTCCATAGGTGTCGCATGATTTTGGAGAACCTCAACAAGCTCTTCATCAGTTAAAGCCACGAGAATCCACCCCTTTGCCTACAATTATATCATTTAACTTTCACATTGTCAACAAGAATTTTTCATATTCGACAATATTTTTCTCTGCCCTCAGTAAAAATATTTCCGCCGTTACAGTCGATTGCCACAGTCAGGGGGAAGTCTTCAATATACAGCTTTTTAACGCTTTCGCACCCTAAGTCCTCAAAGGCAATAACCTCACAGCTCTTTATACATTTACAGGCAAGGGCACCTGCACCGCCTATTGCACAGAAATAAACAGCCTTATTTCGTATAATGGCGTCAATTACAGCCTGATTGCGTTCGCCCTTTCCTATCATTGCCGCAAGTCCCTTATCAAGAAAATCAGGGGCAAATTTATCCATTCTGCTGGAGGTTGTAGGACCGCATGAACCGATAGCCATACCTTCTTTTGTGCCTGTAGGTCCCGCATAGTAAATAACTGCGCCCTTAAGGTCGTAGGGAATATCAAGTCCCTGCGCTATAAGCTCAGTAATACGTTTATGTGCGGCATCACGAGAAGTATATATGTATCCTGTCAGGCTGACTTTGTCCCCTGCTTTTAATTCAGGGGACATAGCCTTAAGTTCAGTTGTATTGAGTTTTATCATAATAGTAAATCTGAAAGGTCAGAGTCAGATGACATATCATCATCATCACTGGAGCTGTCGGAACCGAAGTTGAACAGGTCGTCACTACCGCTGGTGGGCTGTCTGAAGGCAGCGGGTTTCTTCTGTGTGGTAGCGGTTGTTTCAGCGGAACCTGCAGCAAATAAATCTGCAAATTCACCGAAATCATCATTTCCGTAAGCGGGAGAACTGGGCTTATACTCATCTTTGATTTCAGCGGGAGTGAGCATGAAGTCGCCTTCTTCGTCCTTCTGTTTCTGCTCTGCCATCATATTTGAAAGAGTAGAGTCATCTGCGTCAACAGGGCTCATTGCCATGTCAAAGATATCCTCACCTAAATCCATTCCCTTATCAGGTGAGGCGGTAAGGTCGTTGGGAGCAATCTCAAAATCGCCACCTAAAGGCTCAGGCTCAGCGTCAAGAGTGAAGTCGTCAATTGCACCGACACCGGTAGTATTAATAAGAGAAGAAGAGTCGTCAGTTGTAGGAGTGATGAAGAAATCACTCAAATCATCATCGACAGGAGCTTTTGCCTTTGCGGGAGCAGTCTTCTTTTCTTCCTTTACAGGTTCAGGTTCGGGCTCAGGCTCTATGTCAGCAGTAAGCTCGTCATTGGAAGGCATTACAGGTTCGGGAATGTCTTCGATTTCGATTGAAGAAAGAACATCATCATCATCTTCTTCGTCATCTTCAACAGCCTCGCCGCCCTCGTAGGTTGTTTCAACCTTAAGCTTTTTCTTGAGTTCCTCAAGAGCATTCTTATCAAATCCTGACTTAAATTCAGGAAGAACAAGTTCTGCGGTAATATCTGCTGTAGCGGCGCTGATAGCTTCACTGACAGATGCGAGAGTATCGGCATTGCTGCCTGTAGGTGCATCTGCAACAGCAAGACCGGACGCCTCAGCTGCGCTTGTTTTCATACCTGCTATGCTGCTCTTGGTTTCAGTAACCTGCTTTGTAACATCACCAAAAGAGGTTTTTGCCTTTTCGAGAGTGTCAGAAACGGAACCGAAGGAATCCTTTGCAGCAGTGAGCTTAGTGGAAACATCGGTAAACTGCTCTGTTACGCCGCCGATAGTGGTGGTAACAGCGCTGATTTTTTCGGAAACACCGCCAAACTGTTCAGTTACACCGCCGATAGTGGTTGTAACCTGATTAATCTGCTCGGTAACAGTGCCGAACTGCTTTGTAACATTATCAATACTTGCAGTAGCATCGTTAATCTGCTGTGAAACTGAACCAAACTGCTTTGTAACGTTATCGATACTTGCGGTTGCCTCATTAATCTGAGCAGAAACGGAGCTGAACTGTCCTGTTACAGAGTCAATCTGACTTGTAACAGAAGTAATCTGTGAATTTACAGCGTCAAAACTTGCAGCGAAGGAGCCTAACTGACTTGTAACAACCGCAATCTTTTCGGCGATTTCCTTCATATTCTTCTGAGCTGTTTCATTTTCAGACTTAGCCTTTGCAGCCTGTTCGTCCAGCTTTTTCTTGGCATCAGCCAACTTTTCGCTACGTGCCTTAAGTTCAGCCTCAACCTTAGCTTTATATGCGTTTACGCTCTCAACAGAAGCCTTTGCATAAGCGTCAGCAGCGTCAACAACCTGCTGTGCCATTTTACAAGCCTCTTCCAGTACTTCATCAGCATTAGAGGTAACAACAGCCTTACCGCCGCCACCTGCTTTTTTAGCCTCTTTGTACTTTTCCTTGAGCTTTGCGTATTCTTCACGAACTTTCTTTTCGCTATACTGTGCTTTATCACGAGCAGTTTCGTACTGTGACTGCTTTGAACGCAAATCTGTAACCTGCTTACGCAGCTCCATGATTTTTGCGTCACTTTCTTTTTTTGCCTCTGCCTTAGCCTCAGCAACTGCCTTCATAAGGTCGGCGTCAGTATTACCTATAATAGTCGGAGCAACCTGAGGAGCGTCCTTTGCTGCAGCCTTTGCGGCATTATTTTCATCATGTGCGTCTTCTAAATTCTGACGCATATTAGAAATACGCTGCTCGTATTCCTGCTGCTGCTCCTTCATCTGCTTTTTCAGCTTATTTATGTAGAGGTTTACTTCGTTTTTGTCGAAGCCCAGAGGAGCCTGTTTAAAACCGAAGCCCTCACTTGAGGCGTCGCCCTTTGCTTGTTTCTTATCCTGTTTTGCATCTGCCATAACGCAATTTACCTCCATCGTAATTCAGATGTAATTATTATAGCAAAATTTATATACAAATTCAATAGTGAAAATTGATAAAATTGCACAACTATTTTTGATATTTTGAAAGAAATCTAGGTTTTGTTTAAAAAGTACTTGTAATTTTTCAAAAAATGTGTATAATTAATATTGAACTGTAATTCTATGTAAAGCAAGGAGCTGAATAAAATGCACGATAAAACAATGACCTTCTCCGTAAAGGACGAGCGTGATAATGAAATGAAGGAAATCCTTTCTACAGTATATCAGGCACTCAATGAAAAGGGTTATAACCCTATAAATCAGCTTGTAGGCTATATTCTTTCAGAGGACCCTACATATATTACCACTTATAACAATGCGAGAAGTCTTATCCGCCGCATTGACAGAGATGAGCTTTTACAGGCACTTGTTAAGAACTATCTTGGTACTGAATAATTTCACAAAGTAAAAAATCCTCCTGCTTTGCAGGGGGATTTTTTGTTAGTCTGAAATCACGCAATCTGCTCTATCCGGCATTTTTGACATAAGGGATAAGAATTAATAAAAGCTTGAATTTTCTCATTCATTTCACTAAAGGAAACACCGTAAAAATACAAGGCTGTATATGTAGGGCCTTCTCGGTAGCTGTATATTTCGCCTGTTCCGTCCATTGCAAGGTCAAGCTGCTCAATCGCATAGTTAATATCGCAGGTTCGGTAAACTTCTGCGGGTAAGTCCTTGCCGTTGAGATAACAGCCTAAACCCTCTAATGTTCCCAAGCTGATTTTTTCATCATCATACTCCATAAATGAGCCTTTGGGAATACCAAATCCGTTAAGAATTTCTGTCAGCAATTGTACATGTTTCAAATCATCAGTGTCAAGCTGAATATTTATGTCACAATATTTAACTTCACCGTCTGCATCTAAAAGCGTTCCGCCGCCTGTAACTTCGCCCAGCTTGTGGTTTTGCAGAATTTCATCTATTGCATCTTCTAAAGCAAATCTGTGTTTAGGCTGAAGTCGGGCGTTAAGTTGTAATCTGATTTCCATAGTCTATCACCTCAATAACATAACTGTATTCGGGAAAATCCTCTCTTATCCTCTTCCTGCACCGTTCAAGGAAATTTTTGTGGTATTCCTCATTATCACGGAGTGCCTGTTTTGCTCCCCAAAGGTGGGTGTAGTCGTCCTGTGCGACAAAGAGCCTGTCTTTGTCAAGGAGAGTTTCTACCTCAACCCCTGCATAATCGCAAAGCATAGCCAAAAGCCGCTGTTCCGCAAAAACCATGTGGCAAAGGTAATCGTCACAGTCCCTTGCGGATTTCATAAAGGCTATGGATTGGCTGACATAAAGCTGACGAAAAGAAGGGTCAGGAATATACATAAAAGCAGTGTTGCAGGGCAGAGCAGAAAAGTTCAGCCTGTCCAATAAGGGAAAGTTTGCCCCAAAGCACTTAGGGTCAGGGTACACATCGGGCATTAAATCCTCTCTATGAGCAACCGTAACTGCTGTTTTTGACAAATCAAGCTTGTTCCATACAATAAAATCCTCGTCAACAAGAGCGAAATCTCCTGCCATTTCCCGCATAGCCAACAGCTTTCCCGCTGCCCAGAACATACGTGGATTTATTCCCTCCATATCATCAGGGACAATGGGAAGAACTTCATTCCACACCTTTTCAATGCCGAGTTTTTTATAATAAGCGGCACCGATATTATCGGTACACATAAAAATATCACCGTTCATTTTTCGCCATTGTAAAGCGGAAATAACGGTGTTGTAGAGGGTAAAATCCTCTATATGATAATCGCCGTCCTTATGTTTTATAAAGAACGGCAGAGTTGAATTTACATGAATTGCGTCCATAACAGCTCCTTAAATGCGGTGAATACCATATCCGTAAGCGTTGAGAGGGCAGGAAGAAAGGTTAATTTTTGTTCGCTTGTATTCCTCTTTAGTGATTTCGGCATTACCCATATAAAAACGGAAACTCCCCATAGATGAGGGTCTGAAAGAGCCAAAAATACCTGAACCAAAGCTAAATGACCCGATTTTAAATGAACCGCCGAATGAATATTTTACAAGTCTGAAAGAACCACCTGCTCTGAATGAGCTTTTGCGGAAAGAACCTGCACGAAATGAGCTGACACGGAATGACCCTGAGCGAAAAGAACCATTTTCAAGTTCCCACTCAAAAGCACTGCGAAAGCTTGAGGGCATAAATGAACCAAAGCTTGAAACAAAGGAAGAATAATCCCCTGAAACAGCGGCGAGAGCAAGTTTTACCGTTTCAGCAACCTCGTGATATTCCTGTGCTTTTTCGATTTCGGAATACTGAGGCTGCACCGTTTCCTTGCGTTCAGGACGAACACCGAAGATAAATTCCAATTGAGTGCCTAAATCAGCAGAGCGGTCAATATTACGAACCTTTTCAAGAACGGCTGTTTCCTGTGCGTCGGAAAGCCAACGCTCAAGACCACCGCCCAAATAATAACCCACAAGGACAGGAGTATCGAAGTTTTCACGGAGCTGTCTGATGTTGTAAATACGATTATCGCCGAGCCAAAGGCACCAGTCACAGCTTTTCATATTTGTCCCTCCCTGCAAAGTTATTAGTCACAAACCGACATAATACAGTATAGCATAAATTGAAGAATATTTCAAGAGGTGACAATAAAAGCCGTGTTGTTTTATGAAAAATGCACAAAATTAAATGTGTATAATTGTAACCTGCATTACATTTATAGCTGCCCTTTGATTTTATTAAGCGCCCCTTTTTCAAGACGGGAAACCTGCGCCTGACTAATGCCGATTTCGTTGGCAACCTCAACCTGAGTTTTCCCCTGAAAGAACCTGAGGCTTAAAATGTGCTTTTCCCGATTACCGAGCGCGGCAATAGCCTCTTTCAGTGCAATTTCCTCAAGCCAATTGCTATCGTCGTTGTTATCACCGATTTGGTCCATTACATAAATAGTGTCACCGCCCTCAGAAAACACAGGCTCATAGAGAGAAACCGGTTCTGTCACCGCCTCAAGCGCAATAACCACGTCCTCACGCTTACTGTCAATTCTAGCGGCAATTTCTTCAATAGTAGGGTCACGCTTTTTTTCGTTAATCAACTGTTCTCGCATCTGCATTGCCCGATAGGCAAGGTCACGGAGCGAACGGCTGACCCGCAGTTGTCCGTTGTCGCGTATATATCTTTTGATTTCTCCTAATATCATCGGCACAGCATAAGTGGAAAACTTTACTCCAAACTCCAGTGAGAAATTATCAATTGCCTTCATAAGTCCGATACAGCCCACCTGAAATAAGTCATCAGGCGCCTCGCCTCGTCCCGTAAAGCGCTGAATAACGC
>JAZUOE010000119.1:0-2614 GCA_045604505.1 Ruminiclostridium sp.
CACCAAACTGTGTTGTCAGCTGTGTTGTGAACAACGTTTGTGAAGATTGTATCCTTCATACATGTGTAGAGAGCATTGGGGTTGGACTTTTCGTTTGTACCGGGAGCTACGCCGAAGAAACCATTTTCAGGGTTGATAGCATAAAGTCTGCCGTCTTCGCCCTGTTTCATCCAGGCAATATCATCACCTACTGTAAATACTTCGTAGCCGTCCTTCTTATATCCCTCAGGGGGAATAAGCATAGCGAGGTTTGTCTTACCACAAGCGGAGGGGAATGCAGCAGTGATGTACTTAACTTCACCGTTAGGCTTTTTAACACCGAGAATAAGCATGTGTTCAGCCATCCAGCCTTCCTTCCAGCCCTGATAAGATGCAATTCTTAATGCGAAACACTTCTTACCGAGAAGAACGTTACCGCCGTATGCAGAGTTGATAGACCAGATTGTGTTATCTTCAGGGAAGTGAACGATATATCTGTTTTCAGGGTCAACGTTAGCCTCAGAATGTAAACCGCGAACGTAGTCGTGAGATTCATCACCGAGATTCTTGAAAGCGCCAGCGCCCATTCTTGTCATAATAGCCATGTTAAGAACAACATAGATAGAGTCAGTAAGTTCTACACCAACCTTAGCGAGAGGAGAACCGATAGGACCCATTGAATAGGGGATAACATACATTGTTCTGCCCTTCATTACGCCATCGTACATAGGAGTTAACTTAGCGTACATTTCAGCGGGGTCACACCAGTAGTTAGTAGGACCTGCATCTTCCTTGTTCTTAGAACAGATGAAAGTTCTGTCCTCAACACGAGCAACGTCGTTAGGCTGAGTTCTGTGATAAAGACAGCCGGGAAGCTTTTCCTGATTAAGCTTAATCATTTCGCCTGTGGAAATAGCCTCAGCTCTGAGTTCGTCAAGCTGCTTTTCGCTGCCGTCAATCCAAACTACTTTGTCGGGTTTTGTGAGAGCAATCATCTCATCAACCCATTTTAAAACGTTAGGGTTTTTTGTCATAGTAATTCTCCTTCTGATTTATTCAGGAACGTCTTTTGTCAAGCGTCCGAATTTACTTTTCTGAAACAAAATAATCGTTTCACAAATACTATTATATACTATTTTTTTCAACAGGTCAATAGATTTTTTATTTTTTTCGTCACTTTTTGAATAATTCGGCATTTTATCAGGAATTTTAAAGCCATACTATTTGTTGACACGCTTGTTTCAGTTATGATATAATATAATTAGAAAAAATCAGCCGAAAGGAATTTATATAAATGGACGAACGTTTTTCCCGTACCGCTCTTATGTTTGGCGATGAGGCAATTGAAAAACTGCGTAAATCAAGAGTTGCCGTTTTTGGAATCGGCGGTGTTGGCGGATATACTGCAGAGGCACTTGCAAGAAGTGGAATAGGAACCCTTGACCTTATAGACAACGATGATGTCAGCGTTTCAAATATCAACCGTCAGATTTATGCTCTTACAAGCACTGTAGGTAAGCCTAAGGTTACGGTTGCCGCAGAGCGGATAAAGGATATTTGCCCTGATACGGTTGTAAATGAGCATAATTGCTTTTTTATGCCTGAAACAGCGGATAAATTTGATTTTTCCGTGTATGATTACGTAGTTGACGCAATTGATACAGTAACAGGTAAGCTTGAAATAATAAAACAGGCGAAAAAATGTGGAGTGCCTGTTATATCTGCAATGGGGGCGGGGAATAAACTTGACCCTACTGCATTTCGTGTTGCGGATATTTCAAAAACTAAGGTTTGCCCATTGGCAAGGGTTATGCGTTATGAATTAAAAAAGCTGGGAATCAAGGGGATTAAGGCGGTTTATTCTGAAGAAGAACCTATAAAGCCTGACGTAAATCCTGATGACCCGCAGGGTGAATTTCGCCGCAGTATTCCTGCCTCAAACGCATTCGTTCCGTCAGTTGCGGGACTTATAATAGCCGGAGAGGTTATAAAGGACCTTGCCGTTATAAATTAAGTGAGGAAAAAACTTGAAACTGAAAACCTAAGTGGGAGTAAATACAATGTTTAAGAGCGTTAAAACAAAAATTGCTCTTGCGGCAGAGCTTATAATGCCTTATCTTGTGCTTGTCAGCGGCATTCCTGCAATATATTATTGGCAGAAAACCGGTGAGGAGTGGCGTATAGAGTATAACAGCGAGGCATATTTTCATGCTAGTGAAATGCTGGAGTTGTTTTATAATATGGCAATGATTACAGGTGTGGCTGTGATTATTGCTGAAATTATAATTTCTGTTGTTTCACTTATTTTAATGATAATATCTATTGTAAAAAAGACAAAATGTGTTACAAAAACAATGGCAGTATTATTCGGCTGTGGGTTGTTAAGCAGCTTTGGAACAGCGGTACTTATGATGTTTGTTTTGATTTTTACATACGCACAAGGTATTTGAAGGGAGAGAAATCTCCCTTTTATTATATCAATTTACCGTGATAATATAAAATTTGCGTAAATACTTGATATTTGTGTTGTTTTGTGATAAAATTAATCTGAATTTTTACTTTATTAAATAAAGGAGAGGCAAATGAAAAAGATTATTTCAATTCTGACTTTATGTGCAGTATTTTTGTCGTCCTG
>JAZUOE010000120.1:0-6574 GCA_045604505.1 Ruminiclostridium sp.
AAGCTAGACAAGTTTTTTACAAAAGAAAATGGTTTTGCACACACATATTATCAAGATGTATATCATAACGACGAATATTGGTATGAAGTGTACAGCATTACTGCTGGAAAATCTAATGCAATACTTCAATTAAAGGAAATAACAGGTGCAGATGAGGTTGTATGTTTTGGCGACAGCGATAATGATTTACCTATGTTTGCAGCTTCAGACCGTTGTTATGCGGTAGAAAACGCTACAGATGAGGTCAAAGCGGTTGCCGATGGTATTATTGTTTCAAATGATGAAATGGGAGTTCCCTTATTCATAGAGAAAGAGGTTTTTGAACAATTCGAATATAATCGTCCTGAAAATGACACAATTGATTCAGAACGTTTTTCTTTAGCTATAAAAAAAGCATTATCTCGAGAATGCAGTACAATAGGAACACTTAATGAGAAAACAATCCATAATACTTTAAAAAATTATTATTGCAGTGAATTTAGTCACGAGGCAAAAATAGGTAAATTTTATGCGGATATTGCAGGTGAAAATGGTATTATTGAAATTCAGACAGCGAATTTTCTGAAACTAAACAAAAAGCTTTCAACAATGCTAAGGGCTTGTCATGTTACGGTTGTTTATCCTTTTGAGAGAATTGTACATAATTTCTCTATAAATGAACAAACCGGAGAAGTATTTTCCAGTTCCACACGCAGGAATAATTCTTATACTAAGTTTTTCCTTGAATTATATCGGATTAAAGCATTTTTAACGAATCCCAATTTAACAATTTGTATTGCGGAGTTGGAGATTGATAAAAAAGCTTATTATAAGGATTGCAAACGTATTCGTTATAAAGGAATGCCGAAAGAAAAGCTACCTGTTAAATATATCAGAGAGGTACGTCTTGATAATAAAAAGGATTATATGTATTTTATACCGGAGGGATTACCGGAGATATTCACAAAAAAAGATATAGAAAAACTATGTAAGGCTACAGATTCTTCTCTGATGTTAGAAATTCTTGAGTATGTTGGTGCTGTAAAACGTGTTGGAAAGAAAGGAAACGCAACACTTTATTCTTTGAAATAATACAAAACCCTGTAAAGATTGTTTCTTTACAGGGTTTTACGTGTTAATTAAAGAAAATTATTAATACCCATAATTGCCGTCAATAAAAATAACTTTAATTCTGTCTTTTTTGCGCTGTTGAGCAAGTGTTACATAAGAACAACAAATACGAGCCGGGCTATTGCAATTACGACATTCACCAACTTCTTTGCATGGTGTATCACAATTAAGTCTGACAGTATTGGCAGGACAAGCAATTTTCTTAAGTCTGATTTTTGCCTCATCAAGGTCAGCGACAATTTTATTTGTTCCGACAACCAAAATAACCTGTTTTGGTCCAAAAATCATTGCAGAAACACGATTTCCGTTACCATCGATGTTATATAACTCGCCGTTTTCTGTTACAGCATTTGTACTTGAAAAGAAAGTATCGCTAACAAATGCTTTTCTGAATACTTCTTCAACTTCATCTTGATTTTGGCAATTAGCACGGTCAGCAAAAATTCCGCTGTATTTATCGTTAAGATGTTTGATAACGCCCGTTTCGTTAAGTGTCATTGAACCACCTGCGGTTATCAATGTATCGTCACATATCAGGCTATCAATCAGTGAAATCAGTTCGTTTTCAGATTTAACATAATAACCCTTCATACAATTCTTTTCGAGTGCTTTGATGGTTTTATTTACACGCAGGTCAATGATTTTCTGAAGATTATTGTCCATAATAAAATTTACTCCTTAATTTTTCTGCACTCTACATAAAAACGTTTATCCTCTGCATGACCCATTGAGAATGTTTTACGTGGCAGAGCGCCATCTTTTATAACGGTAGGGAAGAGTTCAGATTTTTTCATATCAGGAAGGATAAATCCGATGCTGTTTTCCTGTTTAGCAAGAGATTTTACAACATCAATACCGTGAATGTAGTCTATTTTGGCATCTGTTTTCTTTAAATACTCATCAAGAAATTCCTGCAAACTTCCAACGGTAAGTTGAGAGGTAGGTTTATGAATATAAAGAGTTTTTTCTGTTCCGTTAAGTATTACAGTAAATCCTTGTTCGTTCTCTTCATCGCGTAAATCCAGTTTTTCAGTCATTTCCTTTATAAGCCCATCTGTATTCACGTTTGTTATAATTCTATGAATTGCTTCAAATTCAAGAGCTGTGCTATGGAGATTTACAATTTCAACAAGTGCATATCTTGCCGGGTGATTTGATAAATCTGCACCAGGATTATTTTTCTTTAACTGCTCGTAAAACTCTTTTGCGGTTGCTAATGAGTGGTTGCCATCACCCATTGCATAGAGAAGGGTGGGATACCCTGATATATTGTATTTTTTGTTAAATATCTCGTTATCATTAAGCTTATCCAGCGCAGAAAATACAGAGGCTTTCAAAGTTTCATCAAGTGTGTAACCACAGATTTTACCGCCATTTTCCATAAGCTTGAAATCATATATAGGTTCAGTTGATTTTATTTTAGCGCAGGGTTCTACAACTGTTTTTTCTTCGTCATCAACAAGAATCATAATATGAGGAAGTTCTAAGGGTGCCCCTTGTCGAACCTTAATTCTTGGCGGTATTCTTTCAATAACTGTCGCCTCTGTTGCACGTACCTGTGAAATACTGCCTTTATGATAATCGTATTCCTCAAGGTCAAGCATACCAATAAGGCCCTGACGTACTTTTCCGTCAGATTGTGTGCGTTCTATATAAATAATAGTGTCTTTATATTCCTTAAAAGTTTCTGTATTAAGAATACTGTTCATTTCATCATGGATTTTTTTAATTCTATCTTCAGAATCAGGTTCTTCGAGATATACTTCAGGTAAAATCAGTTTTAATGTAGAATTAGCATCTCCGACATTTTCTTCAACTCTTTTCCAATACTCAGGCTGACCTGTGTACTGGTCACAGGCAACAACTGCCCACTTTTCCATATCGACATTTTGCGGAATAAGAATATTCGCTGCTTTAAAGGCTGTACTCATTGTAAAAAATTCCTTTCGTTAAAAAGTTTATAGTTAATTATAACATATTTTATTTTTAATAGCAATGGTTTTTGAGAAATTTTGACAGCTGTTATTTGTACGTTAATAAATGGGTATGAAATTCTCTTAAAAATATAGTTGCAAAAAAATGACAAATATGATATAATAATTTTATAAAATATTTATATGAAAGGATTTGCAGAAATGACCTATAAAGAAAGTTTTATTAAGTTCATGGTAGACAGCGGTGTTCTCACATTTGGCGAGTTTACTCTCAAAAGCGGTAGAAAGGCTCCTTATTTTATCAATACCGGAAATTATAAGACAGGCGCTCAGCTTTCAATGCTTGGTAAATATTATGCAGAGTGTATTAAGGAAAATGGTATTGAAGTTGAAACCCTTTTCGGACCTGCTTATAAGGGAATCCCTCTTTCTGTTAGTGCATCAATTGCTCTCTATGACAAATTTGGCATTGAAGTTAGCTATTGTTTTGACCGTAAAGAGGCAAAGGACCACGGCGAAGGCGGTGTATTTGTCGGCAAACAGCTTAAGGATAAGGAAAAGGTTGTAATTATCGAAGATGTAATGACTTCAGGCAAGGCACTCAGAGAAGTTCTTCCTAAGTTAAAAGATGCTGCTGATGTTGATATTACAGGTATGGTTATAACTGTTGACCGTATGGAGAAGGCGCTTGACAGTGACATGAGCGCAGTTCAGTCTGCGTATAAGGACTTTGGTGTTAAGGTGTATTCAATTGTTAACATTAACGATATTATCAAGGCAATTGAAGATGGCGTTATTGATGGCAAGGAATATCTTGATGCAATGAAGAATTATCGCAGTACTTATGGTGTTGAATATTAATCAATAAAAATTAAGAGCATAAATTGTGGGTTGAATCACAATTTATGCTCTTTTTATAATCTTATATTTTAATTTATAGTTGCACCATCAACGTAAAGAATTGTTCCTGAAACATAACTTGCCATACTACTTGCGAGGAAAAGAAATGCATTTGCAACTTCTTCAGGTTCTCCGACACGTCCCATAGGGATACCTGCAGCAACCCTTGCAACCATTTCTTCAGGAAGTGCAGCAACCATATCTGTTCTTGTAACGCCTGGAGCAACTGCGTTTACACGAATGTTGCATTTTCCAAGTTCACGAGCTAAGCTTTGTGTAAGACCGTTTACAGCGTATTTAGAGGCAGGGTAGCCGCATCCACTAGGCTGACCTGTTTTGCTGACCATTGAACTGGTGTTGATAATTGATCCGCCGCCATTTTCTTTCATCATAGGAACAACAGCTTTGCATCCGTTGAAAACAGCAGTTACATTTAAATCCATGATGTTTTTGAAAGCCATAGGGTCATACTGCTCAACAGGTTCACGAGCAGATATACCTGCATTATTTACAAGAATATCGATTTTGCCAAATGTGTTTTTTACATTGGTAAAGCATTCTTCAACTGCAGTATAATCGGTTAAATCAGGGTAAAATCCAACCACTTCATAATTCGGATTAGCAGTTTTAAGCTGTTCAAGTGCTTTGTCGACTGTTTCTTTGCGTGAGCCAAGAATTGCAACCTTTGCACCATTTTTGAGAAAGGTTTCAGCAATTGCATATCCAATACCTCTTGTACCGCCTGTGATTACTGCAACTTTGTTTTTAAGCATAATTGTTCTCCTTTGTTTTAACGAATCTTGTCGTGATGTTAATTAAATTATAATATAAAAATCTTATTGTGTCAATGTATAAAATAATAAAAATAAACCGAAGTAATTTGGATACTTCGGTTTATAGGTTGATTATTTTTTGCTGTCATCTTCACGTATCTGAACACGTCTGATTTTTCCACTGATTGTTTTTGGTAATTCAGTAACAAATTCAATTATTCTAGGATATTTATAAGGAGTGGTATTTTTTTTGACATAGGTCTGAAGTTCCTTAACAAGTTCATCACTACCGGTGTAACCCTTTGCAAGAACGATTGTTGCTTTTACAACAATACCTCTGATTGGGTCAGGCGCACCTGTAACTGCACATTCAAGAACAGAAGGGTGCTGGATAAGTACACTTTCTATTTCAAATGGTCCAATTCTGTAACCACTTGCTTTAATTACGTCATCATTTCTTCCGACATACCAAAAATAACCGTCCTCGTCCTTCCAAGCAGTGTCGCCTGTATGATATACGTCATTTGACCAAACTTCGTTTGTTTTTTCTTCGTTTCTGTAATAACAATCGAATAATCCGTCAGTTCCACGCTTTGCACGAACAACAATTTCTCCGACTTCACCATTAGGAACACTATTATCGTTTTCATCAACAATATCAACGTTATAAAGGGGAGAGGGTTTTCCCATTGAACCGGGCTTTGGTGTTGTACCCTTAAGGTTTGTAAGGATAACTGTAGATTCTGTCTGACCGAATGCTTCCATAAGCTTAAGACCTGTAAATTCAAGCCATTTATTGTAAACCTCAGGGTTTAATGCTTCACCGGCAATACAGCTATATTTAAGATTTGAAAGGTCATAATTTCCTATACCTTCCTTGATGAAAAATCTGTACATTGTAGGGGGGGCACAGAAAGTTGTAATTTTATAATTCTGCATAATTCTAAGCATGTCCGCAGGAATAAACTTATCAAAGTCATAAACAAACACGCAGGAACCTACAGCCATCTGGCCAAATATTTTTCCCCATGCTGCTTTTGCCCAACCTGTATCAGAAATTGTTAAATGAATACCGTCAGGGTCAACATTCTGCCAATGCGCAGCAGTAAGAATATGGCATAATCCATATCTATGATTGTGGACTACCATTTTAGGATATCCTGTAGTACCTGAGGTAAAATAAAGCAACATGTGGTCGTGAGAATCGGTTGGAATACGTTCCATTGTTGTTGACTTATTCTTGATTTCTTCATCAAAAGAAACCCAACCGTCTTTTTTTCCATTTGCAATAAATTTAATGAGAGAAATTCCGATTTCTTCCTCAGCCTCGTCAACGTATTTTTCAATATCAGGATTATAACCGGTACATACGATAGCCTTTACACTTGCGCTTTCAAATCTATATGTAAAATCATGTGTTGTAAGTAAGTGTGTGGCTGGAATAGCAACAGCACCAATTTTCATAAGAGCGATTATTGCAATCCAAAACTGATAATTTCTCTTAAGAACAAGCATAACCTTGTCGCCTTTTTTTATCCCTTTTTCTAAGAAAAGGTTTGCAGCTTGTGTGGAAAGATCAGAAAGTTGTTTATATGTAAATTTGTGTTCATTTTCTTGTAAGTCGACATGCCATAAAGCAAGACGCTCGGGTTCAAGTTCACCGAATTTGTCAATAATATCATAACCAAAGTTATAATTATCAGGGCAATCAATTTCAAATTTATTTAAAATTCCGTTTTCGTCAAATCCTTCATTTACGAATTTTTTGTAGTAATTCTTTACCTGTTCCATTTTAAGTAATTCCTTTCAATTTGCGCAGACAGATGCTTTCTAATATATTTAAATAAGTATTGCAAG
>JAZUOE010000121.1:0-7449 GCA_045604505.1 Ruminiclostridium sp.
CGTAAGCTCCGCACCTCTGATTGTAATGCCCGCAGTTTCCTTTGCAATACCCGCCGCGTCGCCCATTGCAACCGAAACGTCAGCCGCCGCTAAAGCAGGGGCGTCATTAATCCCGTCGCCTACCATAATCACACGGTTTCCGTCAGCCTTGAGCTGTTCAATAAAGCTGTGTTTTTCTTCGGGGAGAACCTGTGCCTTAAACTCTGTTATTCCAAGCTGAGAAGCAATAATTTCAGCAGCAGACTTACTGTCACCCGTAAGCATAACGACTTTTTCTATGCCGCCTTTTTTCATGAGCCTTACCGCATCTGCCGCTTCACTTCTCGGTGGGTCATTTATACAAAGCTCACCAGCAAGCTGACCGCCCAAAGCAAGATAAATTACAGATGACGCACCAGCTTTTTCATCAATGAATGTCTGCTGTTCATCGGTAATAACCACACCCTCGTCCTCGCAGACGAAATGACGGCTTCCGATAATTGCACGCTGACCGTGAAGAGTTGTTGCTATTCCGTGAGCAACTATGTAATTGACCTCGGCGTGTTCCTCTGCGTGAAGAACACCACGGTTTTCAGCACCTTTCACGATAGCTCTTGCCATGCTGTGTGGGAAATGTTCCTCGATACAAGCAGCCGTCCTCAGTATTTCCTCTTCAGTGTAACTGCCGAACGGGATTACCTGCTGTAAAACAGGTTCAGCGTTTGTAAGCGTTCCCGTTTTATCGAAAACTATTGTATCCGCCACCGCAAAGGCTTCGAGATACTTTCCGCCTTTAACGGTGATATTTCGGTCAGCCGCCTCACGTATTGCGGAAATAACCGATATAGGCGTTGACAGCTTTATAGCGCAGGAATAGTCAACCATAAGAAGTGATACCGCTTTCGTGATATTTCCTGTAAGCAGCAACGTCAGACCAAAACCTAAAAAGCTGAATGGAACAATACCGTCGGCAAGACGTTCCGCACGGCTCTGAATACCCGCCTTGAGATTTTCAGAGCTGTCGATAAGCTCGATAATTTTCTGTATTTTTGTTTCAGAGCTTACGGCTCTTACTTTTACGACTATCGAGCCTTCTTCAATTACAGTTCCGGCAAAAACTGTCGCATTTTCGGATTTCATTACCGCAAGGGATTCTCCTGTCATTGAGGCTTCGTTTATGTACGCCTCACCCTCGGTAATCTCGCCGTCAACAGGAATCACGCTGCCTGTTCTGACGCGGATTTTATCGCCGGCAACAAGCTCCTTTATGGGTATAAGTACATCTTCATTTCCGTTCACAAGCCACACCTTATCCGCCTTTACCGCAAGGCTTGAAGTGAGCACCGCCTTTGTTCGTGCATGGGTGTATTCTTCTAAAAGTGACGATACGGAAAGCAGCAGCATTATTGTCCTCGCTGTGCTGAAATTCCGTTGAACAAGGCAAGCTGTAATAGACGCTGCATCAAGTACCTCTACCGTCAGCTTACCCTCTGCAAGAGAAGACAAACCATTTAAAATATATCGTGAGGCTCTGTACGCTACGAACAGCGGACGAAGCGGTGCAGGTACGAGCAGCTTTCTGATTGCGTGGCTTATTCCAAGACGGATAAGTCCTTTTTTAAAGCTGTTGTCAATTTCCCTTGTGGTATTATCCTCTGTAACAGGCGTCATACTACGGAAATCAAGACTTTCGATAAATTTCATCACATCTGCACGATGCCCTTTTTTATAGCAAATCAGAAGACTGCCGTTTGCTGAATGTGCTTCTGCGGAAAGTGTGAAAAAGTTAGCCATAGCTAACTTACAAATACAGCTTTCCAGCGTTTTATCAAAAGCATACCCCCCGAAACGTACTCGCATACGCCCCGGATTATCCGATATTATTCTGTAACGCATTCTTCGGTTTCTTCACTTTCTTCGGTAAGACCTGCTTTTTCCTTTGCCTCATAGCAAAGGTCTTCAGCCTCATCCTTCATATCCTGGAATACAGCCTTTGCGTCGTGTGTGAGTTTCATGCCTTTTGCAAGACCTGATACCGCAAGCTCTCTTGTCTTCTTCGAAGTAAGCACCTTTCTGCCGATGAGAGCACCTGCTGCACCTGCAACTACAAGCCAGAGCTTTTCATTTTTCAGAATGTTATTCATGAGTTTTCCTCCTTAAAATTTAATACGGTTATATGCCGTTAATCCCATTATAACCCCTTTGTTAAGCGGTGTCAATAGAAAATCAGGGTTACCCGAAGGCTAACTTTTTGTTGACAAATCAAAAATTTTATGCTATACTTTATTCGGTGTTTAAATCACCGTTTTTTATTGAACATAAGTTAGTTATAGCTAACTTTAACGACGCGTTGTCGTTTTTATTTTGAATATAAGTTAGCCATAGCTAACAAGAATGGAGCATATTATGACATCAGCGGAGCTTAAATATCTTACGGCGATAAATGAGCTGTACGACGAAACAGCAGGCATAAAGCTTATTTCGATTGCCGCTAAAATGAATGTAACAAAGGTAAGTGCATACAAAGCGGCAGAACGGCTTGAGAAAAACGGATACATAAAACGTGACGAAAAGAATAAGGTTGTTATGACGGAGTACGGCTATGAACAGCTTAACAAATACACTGTGCTTATCAACTGGTTAAGGGGACATTTACAGCATAACTGCAAGGTAAACGGCGTAACTGCATATAATGACGCAATCGGTGCTGTCTGTGCATTCAGCGATGAAAGCAGAGAGGCACTTGCCGCATTTATTGAGAGAGCAAAGGAGGAAAAACATGATTGATAAAGAGCTTTTACGGCTTCTTGGCGGTAACAAGAAATACATATTCTACACCGTAGGCTTTATGGTTCTGGGCTTATTCGCAAATCTTACAATTACAGCAAGTATTTGTCAGACGATTTATTTTCTATCGAACAAAGCTGAATTGTCCGCATATATACTGCCCTTGGTTTTTGCTATTACAGGTATTACAGTACGCTATGCCGCAAGCAGAATCACGGGAAATCTGAAAGACCTGCTGGGGCGGAAAGCCAAAAAAGAACTGCGTGAACAGACATATAACAAGATCGTAAAGCTGGGTGTACGAAGCACTGACGGTATGAGTATTGCAGGACTTACACAAGTCTCTATGGAAGGAATCGAACAGCTTGACCTTTACTACTCTTCCTACATACCTCAGTTTTTCTATGCTATGTTAGCTCCTGTGATTCTGTTCTGCGTTACTGTTGGAATCGACTGGAGAGTAGCGGTTGTACTGCTTTGCTGTGTGCCGCTTATTCCTGTTTCAATCGTTGCAGTATCAAAATACGCAAAGAAGATTTTCGCAAAATACTGGGGTAAATACACCTCTATGGGCGACAGCTTTTTAGACAGTGTACAGGGACTAAGGGAGTTGAAAATCTTCCGTGCCGATGGCGCTCAGCACGTCAAGATGAACGAGAATGCAGAAGAGTTCCGCAAAATTACAATGAAAGTGCTTGTAATGCAGCTCGCAAGCACAACCATTATGGATATGGTTGCTTACGGCGGAGCTGGTATAGGTATTGCCTTTGCTGTGACAGGAGTTGTAGATCGTGGACTTTCCCTTGTTTCAGCGCTGTTTCTTATTCTTGTTGCAGTGGATTTCTTTCTTCCTCTGCGTGCATTCGGTTCAGCCTTTCACGTTGCTATGAATGGAGCAAGTGCGGGAAAGAAAATACTTTCCCTGTTAAATCAGCCTGACCCTGTATGGGGTAACGATGAGCTTATCAATACAGAGCTTAAACTTGAAAATGTGACCTTCTCCTATAACGGCGAACATGATGTACTTAAAAATGTAAGCATGATATTCCCCGAAAAAGGAATGACAGCAATCGTTGGTGAAAGCGGCTGCGGAAAATCCACTGTTGTGGGTCTCCTTTTTGGTGCTCTGCGTCCCCAGAATGGCACAATAACCGCAGGCGGAAAAGAGATTGAAAAACTTTCCCGTGAAAGCTATTATTCGAAGCTGGCTGTTGTAAGCTACAACACATATATTTTTAATACATCTGTACGTGAAAATTTCCGACTTGCGAAAAAAGATGTTACCGACGAAGAAATAATGACGGCGCTTGAAAAAGTAAATCTGAAACAGTTTATAATAAATAACGGCGGTCTTGATAAGGAAATTACAGAAGACGGTGCCAATATTTCAGGCGGTCAGAAGCAGAGGCTTGCTCTTGCGGTAAATCTTGTGACAGATAAAGATGTTTACATTTTTGACGAGGCAACAAGCAACATTGACATTGAAAGCGAAGCAATTATAATGAAAAACATCAAGGCTTTATCTGAACAAAAAAGCGTTATCGTTATTTCGCACCGTCTGGAAAATGTTGTACCCGCCGACTTGATTTATTATATGGAAAACGGCGAGGTTAAAGAAAGCGGTACACATACCGATTTAATGAACAAGCATGGCGGTTATGCCGCATTATATACCGCACAGAAAAAACTCGAACAGGGATATGCGGAGGTGATAGATAATGAATAAGAAAAATCTCCGCGGAGGACAGTCCTCACGCAGAAGCGGTGCAAAAATCATGGCAAGCCTTATTATGCTGCTGGGGTCACTCGCCTACATAATGGTGCTTGCGGTTATAAACGGCTCACTCGGGTTTATCTGTGCTATGGGTGTTACCCTTTTCGGCTCCGTTGGAATTGCAAAGGCTATGGGTGAAGCAATAGCGCTTTCTTATAGCTGGATTATCGGTCTTGCAATCGGCTGCGGTGTAATACGTGGCTTACTCCGTTACCTTGAACAGTACGGAAATCACTACATCGCTTTCAGGCTTTTAGCAGTTCTTCGTGACAAGATTTTCGGTGCACTCCGAACCCTCTGCCCTGCTAAGCTTGAATCAAAACAAAAAGGCTCAATTATCGCAATGATAACCTCAGATATTGAAACACTTGAGGTTTTCTACGCACACACAATTTCACCTATCTGTATTGCGGTGATAGTTTCTCTTGCTGTGTTCATTTTTGTAGGTATGGTTTCCCATTGGTATCTTGCATTTGCGGCACTTCTGGGATATGTACTTGTAGGTATAATTGTACCTCTGATTTCTTCAGGAATGCTGAAAGAATCGGGAGTAAAATACCGCAGTGAATTTGCAGGCTTCAACGCATATTTTCTTGACAGTATCAAGGGCATTAAGGACATAGTTCTGAACAACGCTGGCGAAAACCGAAAAAGTGAAGTAAACCGCCGTTCCGACATTCTTCTTTCTGAAACTAAGAAGATGAAAAACGACATTACAAAAGCCTCCGCTGCTACCGAGCTTACCGTATCTCTGATAATTCTCACAACGCTTATTATCGGCGTAATTCTTGTCACAAATGATATGCTTTCTCTTGGCAGAATGATTGTTGGAATTACGGCTGTGTTCGGGTCCTTCGGTCCTGTTATCGCTATTTCCGCACTCCCCGGAAACCTTACACAGACCTTTGCAAGCGGTGACAGAGTGCTTAACTTACTCAGTGAAAAGCCTGCGGTTGAGCCTGTTAAAAACGGCAGTAAATTCAGCTTTGAAAAGCTCGGTGTTTCCGATTTATCATTCTCATATAACGGAGAAACAGAGGTGATGACTGATATTTGTATGCACGCTGAAAAAGGCGAGATTATCGGCATTGTGGGAAAAAGCGGCTGTGGTAAATCCACGTTTTTAAAGCTCTTACTTCGTTTCTGGCAGAAAAACAAAGGCACGATTGCTTATAACGGAACAGATATTGACAATATATCCGAAGAAAGCCTTCTTGATAATGTTACAATGGTAAGTCAGGTTACATATCTTTTTGATGAAACGGTTGAGGACAATCTCAGAATTGCAAAGCCGAATGCTACACAGGCGGAAATCGAAAACGCCTGCAGAATGGCGTCTGTTCACGATTTTATTATGACATTACCCGACGGCTACAAAACAAGAGTCGGTGCTCTCGGCGATAATCTTTCCGCAGGAGAAAAACAGCGTTTAGGTCTTGCAAGGGCATTCTTAAGAGGCAGCGATTTGATTCTTCTTGATGAGCCCACAAGCAATGTTGACAGCATAAACGAGGGCATTATTTTAAAAGCACTAAAAGAGCAGAAAAAGAACAAAAGCATTATTCTCGTTTCACACAGGGAAAGCACAATGGCTGTTGCCGACCGTATCTATAAGGTTGAGGGAGGCAGAATGTATGAATGCGGTTGATACTAAGAGAGAGCGTGAAAAGAAAACTGTCGCTTTTATGATAAGTCTGTATTGCAGGAAAAAGCATGGTACAAAAGCTCTGCTTTGCACTGAATGCAAAACACTTACAGAGTATGCCGCAGAGCGAAGTGACAGGTGTCCCTTTATGGAGAATAAAACCTTTTGCTCAAACTGTAAAGTCCACTGCTACAAGCCTGATATGCGTGAAAAAATACGCGAAGTAATGCGATTTTCAGGACCACGAATGATTTTGTATCACCCTGTTATAGCGATACGTCATGTTATTGAAAGCAAGAAAGAAAAACGAAGAATGGAGAATAAAAAATGAAGAAATTTATACTGATAATTGTCGGCTGCATCGGTTTAGGACTTGGTGCAATAGGTGCGGTTGTGCCTATGCTGCCTGCATTTCCTTTTTTAATGCTGGCGGCGGTGTGCTTTGCCAAAAGCTCTGAAAAGCTTGACCGCTGGTTCAAGGGGACAAAGCTTTATAAAAACAATCTTGAAACCTATGTTAAAGGTCAGGGCATGACCTGGAAAACCAAAATAAAGGTGATGATTACAGTTACCGTACTTATGACTATCGGCTTTGTAATGATGTTCTCAAAAGCAATTTACATTCCGTGCATTATCCTCGGTTGTGTATGGCTGTTCCACATAATTTATTTTGCATTCGGCGTTAAAACTTATAAACCAACAGAATAAACTTAAATCCCTTATCTGTACACAACAGATAAGGGATTTTTTCTTAAAAGCATTAAATTTATACACCAAACGATTTGCTGTAATTACTTATACCTTCCAGCCGATAGCAAGCTCTCTTGAATCAACAAATCTCTTATAAATTCCGTCCTGCTGCATAAGCTGTTCATGAGTGCCCTGTTCAGCTATTCTGCCCTTATCAATGACGAGGATATTATCAGCATTGCGCACTGTCTTGAGCCTATGCGCTATCATAAGTATTGTCTTTTCCTTGGTGAGAGCTTCGATAGCTTCGGTAAGCTCCTTTTCGTTTTCGGGGTCAACATTTGCGGTTGCTTCATCGAGAATGATGATGGGAGCATTCTTCATTATCGCCCTTGCTATGGAAATGCGCTGCTTTTCGCCACCCGAGAGCGACGCACCGCCCTCACCGATGATTGTATCATAGCCATTCGGGAGCGACATTATGAAATCGTGACAACAAGCCTTTTTGGCAGCCTCTGTTACCTGTTCCATAGAAGCCTCGGGCTGACCGAAACGGATATTGTTGGCGATAGTA
>JAZUOE010000122.1:0-1524 GCA_045604505.1 Ruminiclostridium sp.
TTCCAGATATCTACAAAGTAATAAATCACATTAAACACCCTTACTTATTAAAATGCCTATTATATATTCTATCATATTTTTTGAAAATTTCAAGTACCTTACTGCATTTTCAGAAAAATTTGTTCATATTTTTTTACAATATGCCCGATGATATTCTTGAAACCGCCCTGATAAGACTTGCAGTTTCGTTCATTGTGCTGAAAACTGAAGGTGAAAATCTCACTGCGCCTATATTAGCTGTTCCGATTTTTTTGTGGGCAGGATAAGCGCAATGAAAACCGCCCCGCAGACAAAAGCCCATTTTGCTCAGCTTTTCTGAGGTTTCCTCAGAGGTCAGCCCCTCTATATTAAATGGAATAACAGGTGCATATCTCTTATCAGGCGCCCTTGTATACAGCTTTACTTTCGGAATGTTCATAAGACTGCTGTAAAATTTTCTGCATAGGTTCATTTCGTGGTTGTAAATCACATCAAAGCCCTTGTCACGCACAAAATCAATTCCCGCACCCAAAGAGATTGCTCCGGCGGTGTTTATTGTTCCGCTCTCAAAACGGTCAGGCAGAAATTCAGGCTGCATAAGCTCCTTTGAAAGACTGCCTGTGCCGCCCTCTACAAGGGTTGAGAGAGGATATTTTCCGTCGGTTATCATAAGTCCTGTGCCCATAGGTCCGTAAAGTCCCTTATGCCCTGCCGCACAGATGATATTTATGCCGTCTGAAAGCTTTATGGGGATAACCCCGCCGCCCTGTGCCGCATCAACGATAAAGCAGAGATTATATTTTCTGCAGATTGCCGCTATTTTTCTTATGGGGAGTATTCTGCCTGTGACATTCCCTGCCGCTGTGCAGATAATTGCCTTTGTTCTGCGGTTTATAAGCTTTTCAAAATTCCTTGCCGTTTCATCATCATTGTCGGTTGTAACAGCGTAGGAGCAGGATACATTTCTATCCTTTCCACAGGCATAAATGGGTCTTAAAACCGCATTATGCTCTATGTCGCTGCAGATAACATGGTCATTGTTTTTCAATAAACCCTTTATCGCCGTGTTAAGGGCATAGGTGCAGTTAAGCATAAAGATTGTATTTTCAACCTCTGCGCCGAAAAAATCAGCGCACTTCTCCCTTGCCTCAAAAACCGCCTGTGCAGTTTTCATAGAGAGCTTATGACCCGCCCTGCCGGGATTTGCACCGTACTCTATAAGTGCGCCGGTCATTGCCGATATTACAGAATGAGGCTTGGGGTATGTGGTAGCGGCATTGTCAAAATAAATCATATCACTGAATTATTCTGCCGCAGCGGATATTTACTGCCGATAACAGACGGCAGACCTTTTCAGGCTGCTCATACACGTGTATGCCGTAAGCACAACCGCCGCTTGATGTGCTTTTCTCCACATGAGCGTGTATTTTTATAGAAGAAAGATACCTTACCGCCCTCATGGCGTCGGTATGAGAGTTCATCATAATCATTGAAGATTTCATAGTGTTTGTACCACTCCTTTCGTGAATAGAGCAGCAATACTGC
>JAZUOE010000123.1:0-9373 GCA_045604505.1 Ruminiclostridium sp.
TCCGATAGCGGTGTAGTCCATACGGAAGTCCCAGCCGATATTTCCCACAACGGCAGGTCCGCAGTTTACGCCTACACCGAAGCCCACGTGCTTGCCGTAACGTTCAACGAACTGTTCCTCGATTTTGTTGCCGCCCTGAACAATATCCCATGCCGCAAGTACAGCCTTGTAAACATAATCATCCGTGTCAAAGGGAGCGTTGAAAACTGCCATTGTTGCGTCGCCGATAAACTTGTCCAGCGTGCCGCCGTGACGGAAAATACAGTTTGTAGTAAGCTCAAGATAGCTGTTGAGAATATCAACCACCTGTTCAGGCTCTAAGCTTTCAGAAAGAGGAGTAAAGCCTCTTATATCAACGAAAAGCACAGCAACATTACGATTTTCACCGCCAAGTTTAATTTCATAGGTTCCGCTTTTGGCAATTTCTTTTACAACCTGAGGTGCTACATATTTGCTGAATGCCTTTTCAATACTCATTTTAGCGGCTCTTGCCTTATAATAATGAAGGGCAATAAAGTAAACTGCAATAAGTACAGAAACAACGGGTGCTGTAAGGTTATCCCACATATATCCGTTGCTGAACAGCAATGCGCCCACACCGAGCTTAGCCGCAGCAGTACCGCCGCAGATTACGGCAACAAGAGCAACGCTGAGCTTATCGCAGATAAGAACCAGCCCGGCGGCAATTACAGCCGCAATAAGTCCGTCTGCCCAGTTGGGGATTTTTGCTAAGGATTTTCCTTCCATGAATGCCTGAATTGTGTTAGCGTGGATTTCAACTCCGTACATCTGCTGTCCTCTGTCAACCGGTACATAGTAAGCGTCCATCATACCGGGAGCGTATGCGCCGACAAGAACAATGCAGTCATCAAAGGCTTCGGGTGGGATATTGCCGTCTATAATGTCACAAAGTGAAACGTCGGAGTAATCGGAAACACCGCCGCTGTAACGCAGAAAGAATGAGCTTTTATCATCAGGTAAAGCGGGTTCAAGCCCCATGTTTTCCATATACTTTTTATATACAGCGGCACTGAAACCAAGATTTTTTTCGCCGTTTTCTTCTTCAAAGGATATGAAGGCTTTACGGATAATGCCGTCAGATTCATCAAGGAGAGCGTTTACAAAGCCCTGAGAGGTTACGTTTTTTAAGGCATCATAAGGGATAACCTTATCAGAAACATACATATTGTTTTCGTACAATTTGCCGTCTGCACCGGTTACAATTTTCTTTGTAAAAACGTAACTAAAGCCGCATACGACATTATCATATTTTGCACAAGCCTCAGCAAAGCGTGTGTCTGATTCAGGATTTTTTTCGCTGTTGAAAAGTACATCGAAACCGATAACGGCAGGGTGAATTTCATCTGATACGCTCAGTGTTTCAACTAACTGTGCGTAAATCGAACGGTCCCAATCTCCGTATTCTCCATAAGCGCTAAGAGTTTTTTCATCAATTTTTATAATGCGTATCTTGTTATCGGGGACAGAGGGCTTGTGGTAAAGAATATCGCCGACTGTTGCGTCAAGGCTGCCGAAAAAGCCTGAAAATGCAACTAAAAATGCTGCTACAGCACAAATTGCGCAGGTTATGTATTTTTTCATATTCTGTATTCCTCTCTTAAAAAATCTTAACTGCATTATACCATATATAAGGGAATTATTCAAGAAAAATTGTTAAAATAGTTAAATATTGTATTTACAAAAGCATTGTTTAATGCTATAATTTATAAAATAACGCTGAAAACACATACAGGAAGGTGTAAAAATGAATATTGCAGAGCAGATAAAAAACGGTAGTGCATCTATAGGCATTGAATTTGGTTCAACAAGAATTAAGGCAGTGCTTGTGGGTGATGATTATAATGCGGCGGCAACAGGCACTTACGATTGGGAAAACAGCCTTATTGACGGTGTATGGACATACTCTCTTGATGAAGTCAGAGCAGGACTTGCGGGAGCATTCAAGTCACTTGCTGCTGACGTAAAGGAAAAGTACGGAGCGGCAATTGAAAAGGTTGCCTCAATCGGCATTTCCGCCATGATGCACGGTTATCTTGCTTTTGATGAAAATAACGAACTGCTGGTTCCTTTCCGTACCTGGAGAAATACAATGACGGAAGAGGCGGCAGATATTATTACAGAGGCATTCAGCTTTAATATTCCTCAGCGCTGGAGCATTGCCCATTTATATCAGGCAATCCTCAATAAAGAAGAACATATTTCAAAAATTCGTTTTGTGACAACACTTGCAGGTTATGTGCATTGGCTCCTTACAGGGGAAAAGGTTATAGGTATCGGTGACGGTTCGGGAATGTTCCCCATAGATGTAAACAGCGGCAATTATAATGATGAAATGCTTGAAAAGTTTGCCAAGCTGACAAAGGGAACAGCATTTACACAGTCGCTTTCTGATATTCTCCCGAAAATTGTTCCGGTGGGTGAGTGTGCGGGACATCTTACAGAAGAGGGGGCACTTCTTCTTGACCCAAGCGGCAATCTTAAGGCAGGTGTTCCTTTCTGCGCCCCTGAGGGTGACGCACAGACAGGTATGGTTGCTACAAACAGCATTGCGCCGCGTACAGGTAATGTTTCTGCCGGAACATCTATTTTTGCAATGGCAGTGCTTGAAAAAGACCTGTCTGCTGTATACAGAGAAATCGACATTGTAACAACCCCTTGCGGTAATCCTGTTGCAATGGTTCACTGCAACAATTGCACAACAGAGCTTAATAACTGGGTAAAGCTGTTTGAGGATATGCTTAATACTTTTGGTGTTCAGGTGTCAAAAGATGAGCTTTATAATAAGCTGTTTGCTGCGGCATTATCGGGTGCGGCAGATTGTGATGACATAATCAGCTATAACTATCATTCAGGTGAGCATGTTACAGGCTTTACAGAGGGTAAGCCGCTTATTATGCGTTCTCCCAAATCCGAATTGAATACCGCAAACCTTATGAGGAGCCTTATTTATTCCTGTATGGCAACCCTTAAAATCGGTATGGACATTCTTATCGGCAAAGAAAAAATAGCTCTTGATAAAATTTACGCTCACGGCGGATTATTTAAATCTCCCATAACAGGTCAGCGTTTCCTTGCGTCAGCGCTAGGCGTACCTGTTGCACTTATGGAGTCTGCGGGAGAGGGCGGAGCTTGGGGTATTGCACTTCTTGCCTCATTCCTTGCTAGAAAAGGTGAGGGTGAAACGCTGGAAAGCTACCTTGAAAAGCGTGTGTTTGATGGAAAAACAGGCACTTGCATGGCACCTGACAAGTCAGATTCAGAGGGCTTTGCCTCATTTATTGAGAAGTATAAGGCAGGTCTTACTGTGGAACGTGCGGCGGTTGAAATTTAAAGTGTTTATGAATAACTTTACCAAAAATTTAGGTGAAAATAGCTAAATATTATTTTTATTATTGACAAGCATGATTTTAAATGATAGTATTATAATATACATATTTTATGATGGGAGTAGTGTAAGATGAAAAGACAAATCGTTTTAAAAATTATTTCTGCCGGTCTTGTTGCTCTTGCGGTAATGACTGTACTGGTATTTGTATTCCAGCTTATTGTTTCAAGAAACGATGCTAGTAATACATCGCAGGAAAGAATAGCTGACGCAATTGAAAGACTTGACGAAAGTGAAATGGCAATTGCCGAACTTACTGAAAATCTTAATGTTGAGTATATTTCAAAGGCCAATTCTTTTGCGGAAATGCTAAAGCTTAATCCTGACCTTAAGGATAACGCTGATGAGCTTGAAAGAATCAGAGAACTTCTTGAGGTTGACGAGTTACACGTTACAGACGCTGAGGCGGTAATCCGTTGGGGTACTGTTCCGGATTATTTTGGTTTTGATTTCAAAACCTCTGAACAGACAAAGCCTTTCCTTCCTATTCTTGAGGACGATACTCTTGAAATCGCGCAGGAACCTCAGGTAAACGGCGCAGAGGGTAAGCTTTTCCAGTATGTCAGCGTTCCCAGAAAGGACGACAAGGGTATTGTGCAGATAGGTATGGAACCTGTACGTCTTAGCAACACTCTTAAGGATAATCAGCCTGATGTTGTTCTTGGTAACATTAAGGTTGGCAGAAGCGGAACTGTTTTTGCAGTAAATAAGTCCGATATGACTCTTGCGGCTATTTTTAATGCAGACCATCTTGGTAAGGTCGCAACCGAAATCGGCTTTACAGAAAAGATGTTCAAGGAAGGCAAAACTGCTGAAGGTACAGTATACGTTGACGGCGACGCTTATTATACCTGCATTATGGATAATAATGAATATTACATAGGCACTCTTATCCCTTCCAGTGAGGTTATCGGTGAGGCAATCATGCTGACTCTTGTTGTTGCTGTACTTGCATGGATTAGTATTGCACTGCTTATTTGGATTGTTAATGCCCTTATCGCTAAAAATATTCTTAACGGAATGTTTAAAATCAGAGATTCTGTTCAGGCTATTGCTGACGGAAACATGAACGTTCGTGTTGATGTAAGAACCAGCAAGGAATTCAGTGACTTAAGCGACGGTATTAACGGAATGGTTGACCATATTAATGCAAATATGGAACACATGCAGACACTTAACGGTTCTATGGAAGAACTTCTTGGCAGAATCGGCAGCATTTCCGGAAGTATTAATGAGTATTCAGGTGAAATGGAAGATGTATCAATGCAGCTTTCCAATGGTTCTGTAACACAGGCAGATACAGTACAAAAGCTTTCTCTTGCATTCGCTGAAATCTCAAGAGAGGTTAATAATAACGCCGAACACGCAAGAAGTGCTAACGAAATCGCAGCAGAAACCAGCGAACAGCTTAAGGTTAATGCTGAAAAGATGAAGGAAATGCAGGAATCTATGCACCAGATTTCTGAAGTATCACAGAAGATTAACAATATTGTAAAGACAATTGATGATATTGCATTCCAGACAAATATCCTTGCTCTCAATGCGTCTGTAGAGGCTGCAAGAGCCGGTGAACACGGCAAGGGCTTTGCGGTTGTTGCTGATGAAGTGCGTAATCTTGCAAATAAATCAGCAGAGGCTGCAAGAGTTACAACCGAACTTATTGATGAAACTCTTAAGGCGGTTGAACAAGGTCAGGTTATTGCTGATGAAACCGCTGAACGTCTTAATGTAATGACAGTCAGCGTTAAGAAGAGCGCACAGCTTATTGCTGAAATTGCTCAGGCTACAATTCAACACGCTAAGTCTATTGACGAGGCTGCTTTGGGTATGAATGAGATTTCTGAGGTTGTACAGGCTAACTCCGGTATTTCCTATAATGCACAGGAAACAGCAAAGAAACTTGACGCTGAGGCTGCAAAGCTTATTGATATGGTAAATTCAGGAAAACAGCTTGAGGAATAAAATGAATAATAAAAACAGCAGTTCGTTTTTTCAAAATAGGTCATGTGAATATTTTCCCTGTCATTCCTGTGAAAATATTGATGAATTTAATTGTCTGTTTTGTTATTGTCCCTTATATATGCTAGGCGATAAGTGCGGGGGAAATTTTACTATAACTGAAAGCAATATCAAAAGTTGTAGCAACTGCACCCGTTGTCATAGTCCTGATGCACAGAAGTATATCATAGAAAAATTCAATGAAATACGCAGTGTTGAGAATGAAATGAGAGAAAAAACATAAGTTTATAGAAATATCCGTCGGTTTTTATCGGCGGATATTTTATTTTAACAAAAACTTGACAAATGTTGGATAATCTGTTACAATGATGTAAAACAAATGATGTAGAAAGGGAAACGATATGCCACCAAAACCGAAATTTACTAAAGAAGAAATTGTAGACGCAGCGCTTAAAATTGCTGCAGATAAGGGCTTGAAAGCGCTGACCTCACGTGAACTTGGCGCAGCACTCGGCAGCTCAGCTCGACCTATTTTTACTGTTTTCAAAAACATGGACGAGGTTTTTGTGGAAGTGCGTAAGGCTGCACTTGCAAAATTTGAGGAGTACGCAAGAAAAGCAGAGGGCTTTACGCCTGTATTCAAGCAGCTTGGCCTACAAATGATTTCCTTTGCTGCAGAAAATCCTAAGCTTTACCGTTTGCTTTTTATGAGTGAAAAGCCTGAGGCGAAAAATTTTGATGATGTATTTGTAAATCTTGGAGATATTGCGGTTTTATGCGTTGAGGTTATTCAAAAAGAATATGAGCTTAGTTATGAGGACGCTAAGCTGCTGTTCAAGCACAACTGGATTTACACTTATGCTGTAGGTTCTTTAATTGCAACCGGAATGTGCAGCTTTACGCCTGAAGAAATACAGGATATGCTCAGCCGTGAGTTTATTGCGATGCTTACCTTGATAAAATCAGGAAAATCCGGTAATTGTACTATTATTCCCAAGAAAAAATGAAATAAAATTTTTACCCTTGTATTGACAAGGGTAATTTTAAGTGATATAATAAAACAAATGATGTAAAACGAATAATTCAGAACATTTGCTGTTATTGAGGAGTGATGTTGCTGTGAAGAAGAAAAGAGAGCATATTGTTTTTGATTGCACAAAAAGGTTAAAAGCTGCAATTCCGTTTTCTAAAATTAACAGAATTGACACACGGAGGGGTAGATGTGGAGGAAAAATGGGTAATATGTCCTGTCTGCAAAAGCAAGACAAGGGTTAAATTGCGCAAGGATACGATAATCAGAAATTTTCCGCTTTTTTGTCCTAAGTGTAAGCAGGAAACGGTGATTGATGCGGAAAATATGCAGATAGCCGTGCTGAAAAAAGCCGATTAAATTCATAAGAAGAGCCGGACGCACAGACGCAGAGCCTTACAAAAAGCTCTGTTTGTAAAATGAGAAAGGAATAAAAATGGAGCTGTTAAAAGAAAATGAAAAAAGCGCTAATATAGCTGCCGCAAAGGTTATGCGCGTAACTGTTTTGGTTTACGCAGTTGTATTGGTGCTTGATATTATGGGGATTTTTGTTATTGAACTTGGTACTATGATTACCGCTTTTATAAAGGGTACGGTAATGCTGTTAATCCCCACTGTAATAGTAAATTTTATGAAGAAAAACGATAGCTGGGTCAAATATGTTATTGTTTTATGCGCAGCAATGTTTACAATAGTGGTGTCAGTTTATCTTTCGTGGCATGCGGTGCTGTTGTACGTATACCCGATTGCTATTGCTAGTTTATATTTTTCGGGAAAGCTTAATATTATCGCAACTGCTGTAACAATTGCAGGTGTTTCTTTCGGACAGATAAATGCTTTTAATGCAAATCACGTTGTTGACCATAACTTTGAAGAAATCTCCGATGTTGTGCTTTTTGGTATTATCCCGCGTGGACTTGTGCTGTTTGCAATATCTACAATTTTTACAATGCTGTGCAAACGTACCGCCTCAATGCTTGGCAGTCTTATGGGTGCAGAGCAGCAGAGAATAATGAGGGAAAAATCCCTTGAGGTTTCCCAAAAACTCCTTGAAACAGTAAAAGAGTTGGACAGCATTTCCGCCTCTACTGCTGAGGCAAACCGCAGCATTGCGGAAGAATCTGCAAATGTAATGCGCGACAGCACTGCAAACACAGAGCATATCAAGGCTGTTGAGGATAATATGAACGTAATTTCCGACAGCCTGAACAATCTCTCCGAAATGAGCAGAAGTATTGCTGAATTAACAAAACGTGCTGATGAAATAACAGCGGATAATGATAAAAAAATCACTCTTGCGTCAGAAAGTATGGACGAAATTTGCAGAGGCACTGACGAAAGTAAGACGATTATCTCACAGCTTTCAGCACAATCCAAACGAATTGTGGAAATTGCAGAGGTAATAACTAGTATTTCAATGCAGACAAACATTCTTGCCTTAAACGCATCTGTTGAGGCAGCACATGCAGGAGAAAACGGAAAAGGCTTTTCGGTTGTTGCAAGTGAAATAAAAACGCTTTCTGAGAGGACAAACACCGCCGCCGCTGAAATCGGGGAAATAATTGCACAGGTAACTGATAATATTGCAGGTACAGTAGCGGCAATGGAAAAAAATGCTGTTCTTACCCGTGAAGGTATGAAAAATATGGAAAAAATGCGTTCCTCTGCCGAACAGCTCAGCCGTTCAAATAGCGAAATATCAAAGCATATTGCTGATATGAACAGGGTTATCGGAAGTGTTGCAGCTAACGGAGAAAATGTATCACATAAGCTTGTCAGCGTCAGTGGAAATATTGAAAATAACTGCGGAGCAATAGAGCAGGTAGCGGCCGCTATAGAAGAAAACAGCGCAGGTACTGAGCATTTGGGTTCAATGGTAAAAAATATTCGTACAATGTCTGAAGAGCTTGAAAGATTGACGAAATAGCGAAATCAGAGGTAACGGATATGGAACATATAAAACTTCAGGTTGGCTGCCTTGCGGTATTGATTTACATAGCATTCAGCTACCTTCGTGAGAGCAAAAAATACAAGCAGAAATCAGGCTGCACCCTGTTTGACGGACTCCTTTTGTTGGGTGTTATAAGCGTAATTTTCGACGGCGCAACCGCATTTACCGTCAATCACAGAGAGGTTGTGGGTCCTGTACTGAATACATTCCTGCATGGACTTTTTCTTATAGGGTTGGATTCGGTTATATTTGTTTTATTTCTGTATATGCTGCATATAACAGGTGCATTTCCTGAAAAGAAAACAGGCAGGGTGTTGATTTTCACCCCTTTTGCTGTAAATATAGCGATAGTTTTAATTAATATAGGCTCCCTTGAATATGTTAGCGGAAAAACAACCGATTACTCTATGGGAATTTCAGCCTACACCTGTTTCATAATGGCGGCGGTGTATATTATCCTTTCAATAGTTACCTTTTTGCAGCGTTGGAATTATATTGAAAGCAACAAAAGAACAAGTATATTTACATATCTTCTTGTACTTGCGGCAGTTACTACTGTTCAGATGATTTTTCCTGAAACATTGATTTCAAGCGTTGCTGTAACAATATTCATCTTAGGAATTTATCTGAATTTAGAAAACCCTGCCATAAAGGAGCTTTCTCATTTCCACACAGAAACGGTTATGAGCTTTGCAAACCTTATTGAAGACCGTGACAATAACACAGGCGGTCATATCAAGCGAACAAGCCGTTATGTTGAACTGATTGTGGGAGAGTTACGACGCAGAGGATATTATAACGATATTCTCACAAAGGATTATATTACAAATCTTCTTAAGGCGGCACCTATGCACGATATAGGTAAGATTTCCGTGCCGGACGCAGTGCTGCAAAAACCGGGTAAACTGACCGATGAGGAATTTGCTACAATGAAAAAACACGCTGAAAACGGCGGTGATATAATCAGAGAAACCTTCCGCAATCTTGGTGATGAAAATTTCAGAAAAATGGCATTTGAGGTTGCCCG